>CACWWM010000019.1 GCA_902764565.1 uncultured Eubacteriales bacterium | reverse complement strand
ACATAGAACGGAAGCGCGGGCAAGCGAAGCGCAGGCCGTGCGATGCAGTTCCAAAGAGCGGTTTCCCCCAGATTCATTTATCATTACAGCTTGATCTCCTCGTGCTTTTCGGCGGAGTCGTAGATGGCCTGCATCATGCGGGCGGTGACGGCCACGGTTTCGATATGGGAGGGCAGCTTTTCGCCGGTGCGCACGCAGTCCACGAAAGCGTTGATTTCGTTTTCAAACATGTTGCTCATGTTGAACTGGGGCTGATAAGAAATCAGGTCGTTATTTTCATCCACGGAATAGTAGGTGAATTTCCCGCCGTAATCCAGGCGGATGCCGCCCTTATCGCCCATGAAATCAATGTAGGTTTCCTTCACGCCGATGTTCTGGGCCCAGGCGCCGTGCACGGTGATGACGGGGCCTTCGGTGCGGATGAGGGCGGTGACGGAATCGTCCACGTCGTAGGTGCCGTTCACGTCCTTGGTGTTTTCGGACCACATATCGGTGTAGGCGTAGTTGGGAATATCCTTGCCCAGCTTGCAGAAGGTTTCGCCGGACACGGTTTTGGCCTTGGGGTCGCCGGTGCAGTACATCACGATGTCCAGGTAATGCACGCCCCAGTCGATCAGGGTGCCGCCGCCGGCGATGGCCTTGGTGGTGAAAGCGCCGCCCAGGCCGGGAATGGAGCGGTAAGCGCGGAAGGAAACGTATACGTGGTACACGTCGCCCAGCTTGCCCGCGTCAATGTACTGCTTGATTTTGCGCACGCTGTCGTTGAAGCGGTTCACCACGCCGATGTTCAGGGTCATGCCGGTTTCCCGCTGCACCTTCAGCATTTCCTGCACTTCCGTCCAGGTGCGGGCGGCGGGCTTTTCGCACAGCACATGCTTGCCCGCGCGCATGGCGTCGATGGCGATGGTGGGGTGGGCGTAGTTGGGGGTGCAGATGGACACGGCTGCCACTTCGGGGTCCTTCAGCACGTCGTGGTAATCCGTCACGGCCACGCCGCAGCCGTACTTTTTCACGGCTTCTTCGGCGCGCTCGGGAATGATATCGCAGAAATACTTGATTTCCGCGTCGGGATTCTTCATGTAGGCGGGAATGTGGGCGGCGTTGGCGATGGTGCCGCAGCCGATGACGGCGACTTTCATGGTGTTTATCCTCCCGATTGAATTGATTTACATATTTTCAAAGAAAGCGTTTCCGCCTTCCTGGAAGCGCAGGGTGCCCATATCGTCAAATTTGAGGTAGGTGGGCTTGGATTCCATGTATTTCAGGATCTCGTCCAGCCGCACGCTTTCGGTAAAGCACAGCAGGGTAAAGGCCACGCCGTGCTTGCGGGCCCGGCCTGTGCGGCCGATGCGGTGGAGGTAATACTCGTTCTCGTTGGGCAGGTCGTAGTTGATCACCGCCTCCACGTCGTCCACGTCGATGCCCCGGGCGGCCACATCGGTGCACACCAGGATGGGGAACTTGCCGCGCTTGAACCCGGCCATCACCTGATTGCGCTTGGATTGGGGAATGTCGCCGTGGAGGGCCTCGGTCTGGTAGCCCGCCTTGTTCATCTTTTCGCTCAGGCGGCGGCAGCCGTCCTTGGTGTTGGTAAAGATCATGACGCGGCCAAACTCGTCGGAATCCAGCAGGTACAGCAGGTGATCGTACTTTTCTTCCCTGGTGGTGGGGATCACGTACTGGGTGATCTGGGGCTTGTTTTCCTTGGTGGCGGGGATGGTGATTTCCACCGGGTCATGCTGGTACTTCCAGGAAATGGTCATCACGTCCTGGTTGGTGGTGGCGGAATACATGACGAACTGCCGGGCCGGGGGAATGGCCTCGATGATCTTGCACACGTCCTTGACGAAGCCCATTTTCAGCATTTCGTCCGCTTCGTCGATCACCAGGGTATGCACGGCGGACAGCCGGGCGGTGCCCCGCTGCATATGGTCCAGCATGCGGCCCGGCGTGGCCACGATGATCTGGGGCTTTTTCTTTAGCTGGTTCAGCTGCTTGGAAATGGGCTGGCCCCCGTAGAGCACGGCGATGCGCACTTCGGGGATGAAGGCCGCTAACTTTTCCATTTCCTGGCCGATCTGCACCGCCAATTCCCGGGTGGGGGCCAGGACGACTTCCTGGATGCGGCTGTCGGTCAGGGAAATGTATTCCAGCATGGGGATGCCGAAAGCAACGGTTTTTCCCGTGCCGGTGGGGGCGATGGCGATCACGTCGTGCCCTTCCATCATGATGGGAATGGTCTTGGCCTGGACGGGAGTGGGCTGGGAAAAGCCCATCTTGTCCACCGCCTGCAAAATCTCCTTGGACAGATCCATCTGTTCAAAGCCCACGATGGGCTGCGTTTCTTTTTCTGGCAAAACTTCGTTCCTCTCTCCGCGGGGCCCGGCCCGCGATTTCTTTCATTTAAATTGTACGCGCTATTATACCATAGCCCGATCCGAAAGGTCAACGAATAACGGCATTTTCTTTTCTTTTGGCGGTTGAACATACGTTTCTTTGTGGTATAATCTTCCTGAACATGGCCATCGCTATGATGACGCAGCGATCACAGGAGGATACTTCCATGAACAGACCCCTTACCGTTGCCGTGGCGGGATGCGGTTCCCGCGGGCAGGACACGTATTCCAAAATTCTGGCGGGCATGCCCGAAAAGGCAAAAATCGTGGCCGCCGCCGATATCGACCCGGAAAAGCTGGCAGGCATGCGGAAGCTGGCGGGCATCGGCGAAAGCGCCTGCTACGCATCCGCCGAGGACATGCTGAAACAGCCGAAACTGGCGGACATTATGCTCATCTGCACCCCGGACCGCTGCCATTACGCCCAGGCCAAAGCGGCGCTGCTGAAGGACTACGATCTGCTGCTGGAAAAGCCCATTTCGCCCAGCGCGGCAGAGTGCGCCGAGCTGCGGGATCTGGCCCTTCAAAGAGGGCGGCGGGTGGCGGTGTGCCACGTGCTGCGCTATACGGCCTTTTATCAGAAAATCAAGGAACTGCTGGACAGCGGCATTATCGGCGACGTGGTGAATATCCAGGCGCTGGAACAGGTGTGCTACTGGCACCAGGCCCACAGCTTTGTTCGCGGCAACTGGCGGAACAAGGAGCTGTCTTCCTGCATGATCCTGCAAAAGTGCTGCCACGATATGGATATCCTGCTCTGGCTGACGGGCAAGCACTGCAGGCGCGTGTCCTCCTTCGGCAGCCTCAGCCTTTTCCGGGAGGACAAGGCCCCGGCAGGCAGCGGCGAAAGGTGCTTGGACTGCGCGGCGGCGGAAACCTGCCCCTATAACGCGGTGAAATTCTATCTCGACAGCTTCCGCAAAAGCGGCGATGCCTGGCCCCAGAACGTGGTGGCCTTTGCGCCCACCGAGGAAAAGATTCTGGCGGCCCTGCGCACCGGCCCCTACGGCCGCTGCGCGTACCGCTGCGACAATAACGTGGTGGATCATCAGGTGGTCAATTTAGAATTGGAGGACGGGGCTACCGTCAATTTCACCATGACGGCCTTTACCGCCCACGGGGGCCGCGTGATCCGCGCCGGGGGCACTATGGGCGAAATCTACGGCGATACCAAGGAAAACATCATCAAGGTCATGCGCTACGGCCAGCCCGATGAAATCATCGACGTGCGCACCCTGACGGACGATTTTTCCGGCCACGGCGGGGGAGACGTTCGGCTGGTTCGGGAATTTGTGGACTATGTGCGCGGCGAAATCGGCGTAAGCCCCACCCTGACCTCCATCGACCGCTCCGTGGAAAGCCATCTGGTGGCTCTGGCGGCGGAGGAATCCCGGCTGAACGGCGGAAGCGTGATCGAATTATAACGGCTTGGGGGGCTATCTTGGGGGCTCTCCGCCCCCAAACCCCTGACCAGGGGCGAGCCGCCCCTGGACCCGCACTTGCGGATATTATCTGGCGCGAAAAGAAAGCGGTTTCCCGCTGCTGCATTGAGAAAGCGGCCAAGCTTGCCACCGTTGTGCTTCTGGCCCGGCGGCTGAAAAGCCGCCAACCCGGATGCAATGCATCCGGGGAAAGCCGGGGAATAATCCCTTGGGGAAAAGCAAGCTTTTCCCCCGGGGATTTTCCCGGCTTTCTTGGGCCAGAAGCCATCAAACTTTCGTATCTCCGACGCGACAGGCGGAAGTGGTCTGGTTGTTCCATTCAAGTTTCTTCGCCTGTTGGTGTCCAGAGGTCGAAGACCTTTGGTCAGGGGTTTGGGGGCGGAGAGCCCCCAACGTCTCTTTCACCCAAAATCCCGGTTTGTAATTCATGCGTAAATGAAAAAGCAGAGTTGCATTTGCTTTCTTTTTGCTGTATAATAGGCCGGTAACGCCGGACGGCGTTATTTGGTATTGATCGGACGGCGCGGCGAAGGGGGAAAAGCAGGGCATGCTGTGGCTGATCTTGGGAACGGCGGCGGTGCTGTGCCTGTACCTTTTCCTGATCGCGCCGGGGCGGCGCGCCCGAAAGCGGGGCGCGGCCATTCCCCGGGTGCCCTATGCCCACCGGGGGCTGTACGGCGGCACGATCCCGGAAAACTCCCTGTCCGCGTTCCGAAAGGCGGCGGAAAAGGGCTACGGGTTCGAGCTGGACGTACACCTAACGAAGGACGGGAAGCTGGCCGTGATCCACGACGCGGAGCTTTTGCGCATGTGCGGCGCGGACGGCAGCGTGGCCCGCATGACGGAAAAGGAGCTTCGCATCTGTCGGCTGAACGGAACGGAAGAACCCATTCCTTTCCTGGAAGAAGTGCTGGAAGCCGTGAAAGCGTACCGCCCGCCCCTGATCGTGGAGCTGAAAAGCGACGGGGACAGCTGGCGCACGCTGCCCAAGCCTGCGCTGGACGCGCTGCAAGGGTATCCGGGCTTCTGGTGCGTGGAATCCTTTGATCCCCGGATGCTGCGGGCGGTCAGGAAGCTTTCGCCGGAAACCGTGCGGGGCCAATTGGCCTACGACGCGCGTTTGGCGGGGGAAAAGCACAGGGAAATCTATTATTTCCTGGGCGCGCACCTGCTGATGAATTTCCTGTCCCGCCCCGATTTTATCGCCTATCGCCACGATACGGACCGGAATATTTCCTTCCGCATCGTGAAACGGCTGTTCCGTCCCGTGTTGACGGCGTGGACAGTGCAGACGCCCGAAGCGTTCAAAAACCTGCGTTCCACCTACGACGTACAGATTTTTGAAGGCTTTGAACCATAAATCGAACCGCAGAAAGAAAAGGAGAAGCCACCATGAGCGAGAATGAAAACACCAACAGAACCGTAGTATCCGCCGAAGGCCTGCGCCAGATGGAAGAAAAACTGAAATACATGACCACCGTGCGCCGCGCGGAAGTGGCCGAGCATCTGAACATCGCCCGGGGCTTCGGCGATTTGAGTGAAAACGCGGAGTACGACGAAGCCAAGGACGAGCAGGCCAAGCTGGAAGCGGACATCGTGGAGCTGGAAGCCGCCCTGCGCAACGTGATCGTGATCGACGGCGAAATTTCCACCGACGCCGTGAACGTGGGCACCACTGTGCGCGTGCTCTACCTGGACGAAAACGACGAGGAAGAATTCACCATCGTGGGCGCCCGGGAAAGCGACCCCATGAACAACAAGGTATCCAACGAATCTCCCATCGGCGTGGCGCTGCTGGGCCACAAGATGGGTGAAACCGTCAGCGTGGAAGCGCCGGACGGAGCGTATGAACTGAAAATCCTGGAAATCAAGCTCTGATTGAATTCCTACCAATGAAATGAGGTTTGAACATGGCGCAGGAACAAAACACTCCCGTTTATTCTGAACAGGAACAAATTCGCCGGGACAAGCTGGCCGCCTTGCGGGAAGCTGGGCACGACCCCTACCTTTTAACCAAGGTGCCCGTGGATACCAAGAGCAGCCAGATCAAAGCGGACTTTGACGCTTACGACGGAAAGGACGTTACCCTGGCCGGGCGCATGATGACCCGCCGGATCATGGGCAAAGCCTCCTTCGCCCATATGCTGGATACCGATGGGGAAATCCAGTTCTATATCCGCAAGGACGACGTGGGCGAGGAAACCTACGCCGCGTTCAAGGATATGGACATCGGCGACGTGATCTGCGTGCGCGGCAAGGTGTTCAAGACCAAGACCGGGGAAATTTCCATCCATACCGAGGAAATCACCCTGCTGGCCAAGTGCTTGAAGCCCCTGCCCGAAAAGTTCCACGGCCTGACGGATATGGACCTGCGCTATCGCCAGCGGTATCTGGACATGATCGTGAATCCCGAAGTGCGGGACACCTTCCGCAAGCGCAGCCAGATCATCACCGCCATGCGCACGTTCCTGGAAAGCCGGGGCTTTATGGAAGTGGAAACCCCCGTGCTGCATACCCAGGCGGGCGGCGCGGCGGCCCGGCCCTTTATCACCCACCACAACACCCTGGATATCGATATGTACCTGCGCATCGCGCTGGAGCTGCATTTGAAGCGCCTGATCGTGGGCGGCTTTGACCGGGTGTACGAAATCGGCCGCGTGTTCCGCAACGAGGGCATGGACACCAAGCATAACCCCGAATTCACCATGATGGAGCTGTATCAGGCCTTCACCGATTTCCACGGCATGATGGATATTACCGAGGATATGTTCCGCTATATCGCCCGCGCCGTCAACGGCACCGCCATGGTGCAGTACGGCGATATCACCATCGACCTGGAAAAGCCATTCGCTCGCTTAAGCATGGTGGAAGCGGTGAAGAAGTATTCCGGCGTGGACTTTGATGCAATCCATACCCTGGAGGAAGCCCGTGCGGTAGCCGACGAACACAAGATCCATTACGAAAAGCGCCACCAGAAGGGCGATATCCTGAACCTGTTCTTCGACGAGTACGTGGAAGAAAATCTGGTGCAGCCCACCTTCATCTACGGCCATCCGGTGGAAATCTCCCCCCTGGCCAAGAAGATGCCCGAAAATCCCGCCTATACCGAGCGCTTTGAGGTGTTTATCCTGGGCCGGGAGCACGGCAACGCCTTCTCCGAGCTGAACGACCCCATCGACCAGCGCCAGCGCTTCGAGGCCCAGGCGGCCCTGAAAGCCCTGGGCGACGAGGAAGCCCACGGCGTGGACGAGGATTTCCTGAACGCCCTGGAAATCGGCATGCCGCCCACCGGCGGCCTGGGCGTGGGCGTGGACAGGCTTGTGATGCTGCTCACCGCTACGCCCTCCATCCGGGATATTTTGCTCTTCCCGACCATGAAGCCGATGGACTGATACATATTCTTCCCCCCGGTGAAATCAATTGATTCTGCCGGGGGATTCTGTTATACTAAGACCGAGGTGATTCGCATGATGTATCCGTTTATGACGCTGAATGACGACACGGAGATCACGCACTCCGAAATGAAGGAAAACGGTCAGGTGAAGGTTTTTATCGAAACGCCGCATGAAAAAGACGGCTTCCACAGCGCGGTGTGCTGGCTGCCCGAATACCGCTGGGAAAACATTCATGGATACACGGAAGATGAGATGGTGCGGTTCAAGCGCCTGATCAGAAACAACGCGCATTTGATCATTGAATTTTCACGGGATGGGGGCGTGCTGAATGCCGCAACTGCTTAGAATCGGGCCTTACATCCTATATTTCTGGTCCAATGAAAATCTTCCTCTCGAGCCGATCCACGTACATATCACGGAAGGAACTGCCTCCGCGAATGCCACAAAAATATGGATTACCAGTTCGGGAAAAGCCCTCGTATGCAACAACAACTCGCGCATACTGGAGCGAATCCTCAATCGATTGCTGCGCGTGATAGAAGCCAACAGCGCGGAGTTCATGCAGATTTGGAAGGATCATTTCGGTGAAATCAGTTATTACTGCTGATTTCGTGTGAAATCGTGCATTGTATTGTTTTGAGCGAGGTGGAAAATATGACACACCGCAAGGAGGAAAACGGGCCGCGGCGCGGGCTGAGCCGCGCGTTTTTTGGCCGCGCCGACGGCACGCCGGATTCTCCGCTGTACGGTTTGTGCCTGTTTCTTGTGCGGCTGTGGTGCGGAAGAGGGTCCCGCCCGGTGGTGCGGGATGAAAAGCTCCGGCAGGCGGACGTGCCCTATGTGATGCTTTCCAATCACGAATCCTTTTTTGATTTTTATTATCTCCAGCGCGTTTCCCACCCCAAAAGGCCCTCTTTCCTGGTGAGCGATTTCTACTGCACCCGGCCCGTGTTAAAGACCTTTGCCAAGCACGCCGGCATCATTTCCAAGAAAATCTTTGCGCCGGATATGTCCGCGCCCCTGCGCATCATGCGCATGCTGAAAAAAGGCTATCCCATTGTGATTTTCCCGGAGGGCCGCCTTTCGCCGGACGGGCGCTCCAATCCCATCGTGGAGGAGGGCGCGGCGTTTTATAAGCGCCTGAACGCCGATTTGGTGCTGACCAAGCTGCGCGGCTCCTATTACGCCTATCCCAAGTGGCGGGGGAAGCGCTTCCGCGCGCCCGTTTCCGTCACCGTGGAAGAAGTGATCAAAAAGGACGCCCTGCGCGCCATGAGCGACGAAGACCTGAACCGGAAGATCGCCGAAACGCTGTACGGCGATGCGTCCAAGGAGCTGCTGGGCGAATATCCCCAGAAGGACAAAGCCCGGGGCCTGGGAAATCTTTTGTACCGCTGCTGTGACTGCGGGGCGCTGTATACCACGGTGGGGCGCGGAAACGAAATCACCTGCACGGCCTGCGGGCGGCGGCACACCCTGGATAACAAATACCGCTTTACGGACGCGCCTTTTACCATCCCCGGCTGGTATGACCGCATCAGGGACATGGAGCGGGAAGAATTGGACGGGCTTAAGCTGGAGGCCGCCGTGCGCACCCATATTTACGGCGCGCCCGGCAAAAAGGATCGGGACGAAAAGGGCGTATGCACCCTGACCCCGGAGGCTTTCACCTACCGGTCGGAGCAGACCGCGTTTTCCATCCCCACGGAAAACCTGCCCGGTTTAGCGTTCTCCTGCGGATTGGAATTTGAGCTCTACCACGAAGGGGAGCTGCACTATTTCTATCCCGAGGAACATCCCCAGCAGGCCGCTCGCTGGGCGCTGGCGGTGGATTTACTGACGGAGCGCCGTCTTGCAAAAAACGATAAGGGAATAAATCCATGAGGAAATCCCAAAAGAAACTGATCGATATTTCAAAGAAAACTTTTATTCAGGTGGTTTTGCTGCTGGCGGGGCTGATGCTCCTGGCGATTCTGATGACGCATATTCTGCCCAAAGGGGCCTTCGGCGTTCTGCCCGACGGCAGTCCGGATTATCTTGCATATCATGAAATCAGCGGCGCGAAGGGAATTCCCGTTTGGCAGGGCCTGCTGGCCCCGGCGCTGGTGTTCTTATCGGACGACGGGCCCACGCTGCTGATGCTGTCCCTGTTCCTGATGGTGATTTCGGCAGCCTTCCAGGTGATGAACGACGTGGGCGGCGTCCGGGCCCTGATCGGGGCGGTGTCCAGACGGTATCGGAACAGACGGAAATGGCTGCTGGCAGTCGTCTCTTTCCTGTTTTACTGCTTTGGCTCCTTTTTGGGCTTGTTTGAAGAAATGCTCACCCTGTTTCCCGCGGCGGCGTCCCTGTGCGTACTGATCGGCTACGATTCCTTTACCGGTTTCTTATGCACCATTCTTGCCTGCGGCTTCGGCTTTGCCAGCGCCGTTACCAATCCCTTTACCGTGCTGCTGGCCTCTGAAATCATCGGCGTGAATCCTCTGGACAAAATCTGGTTCCGGGTGATCGTGTTCCTTGTGATGTTCCCGCTGCTCATGGCCTTTTTGTTCCGGTATCTTCGCAGGCTGGAACACGATCCCGCGTCCAGTCTCACCCGGCGGCACGATGAAAAGCTGCGCCTGGAAGCGCCGGAACCCGGGGAACAGGCGGCGGACGAGGGCCGCGTGCGCAGCATCTATACGGTGTTCCTGCTGGGCGCGCTGGCGCTGATCGTCGTTTCCTCCCTCCTGGAGGCTGTGCGGAGCTATACCGTGGTGGTGCTGGCCGTTTATTTCCTGATCGGCGGCATGATCGCGGGCCGCTTGGCGGCGCGGGATATGAAAGCGGTGCTCAAAAGCTTCTTTGGGGGCTTAGTCAGCGTGCTGCCCACCCTCGTGTTTATCGCCATGGCGGCCTCCGTCAAGTTTATTCTCGACCGGGGGGCCGTTCTGCCCACCCTGGTGCACCAGATCAACGTGCTGGCCCAAGGGCGCAGCCCTTTCATGATCGCCCTGACCATTTATCTGATCGTGCTGGCGCTGGAATTTTTCATTTCCTCCTCCACGGCCAAGGCCGTTCTGGTGATGGGACTGCTTTCGGCGATGCACGTGGGCTTGAGCAAATCCATGCTGGTGCTGCTGTACACCTTTGCTGACGGCTACACCAACGTGCTGTTTCCCACCTCGCCGGTGCTGCTGATTGCCCTTTCCATGATCGAAGTGGACTATTTCGCCTGGGTCAAAAAGAGCCTGCCGCTGTTCCTTGTGAATTTCCTGGCCGTGCTTGTGCTGATCGGCCTGGGCATCGCGATCGGCTACTGATGGAAGGATAAGGCTGAACATGAACGCACTTTTGAGAAGCCACGCGGATCAGATCGTCCGGGAAGCTATCGCCGCCGTACAGCCCGACGCCGCCGTGCGCCGCGCCCTTTCCGGCCTGGACTTTCCGGGCCGGGTGCTGCTGGTGGCCGCCGGGAAAGCCGCCTGGCGCATGGCCAAGGCGGCTTCGGACTGCTTGGGCGAGCGCATCGAAGCGGGCGTGGTGGTCACCAAGTACGGCCACGTTATGGGCCCCGTTGCGAATTTTTCCTGCTTTGAAGCGGGCCATCCCGTGCCGGACGAAAATTCCTTCAAGGGCACCCAGGCCGCCCTGGATTTGGTGAAGGGCCTTACTGAACAAGACACGGTTCTTTTCCTGCTCTCCGGCGGCGGCAGCGCTCTGTTTGAAAAGCCCCTGGTGAACCCTTTGGAATTGCAGGATATTACCGGGCAATTGCTGGCCTGCGGGGCGGACATCGTGGAAATCAATACCATCCGGAAACGGTTAAGCCAGGTCAAGGGCGGGCGCTTCGCCCAGCTCTGCGCCCCCGCCCGGGTGGAAGCGGTGATTCTGTCCGATATTGTGGGCGACCCGCTGGATATGATCGCCTCCGGCCCCGCCTGCCCCGATTCCGCCACGGCGGCGGACGCCAGGCGCATTGCGGAAAAGTACCGTCTGCGCCTGTCCCCGCAGGCCCGGGCGCTGCTGGATCAGGAAACGCCCAAGGAACTGCATAACGTACACACCCAGATCAACGGCAGCGTGCGGGAGCTGTGCGCCGCCGCCGCCCAAACCTGCGAAAAATTGGGCTATACGCCCATCCTGCTCACCGATCGGCTTTGCTGTCAGGCCAGGGAGGCGGGCAGCTTTTTGGCGTCCATCCTGAAATCCCACGGAAACGACGAAAAACCCCTGGCCTTTATCGCCGGGGGCGAAACAGTGGTGAAGCTCACGGGCAAGGGCCTGGGCGGGCGCAATCAGGAATTGGCCCTGGCCGCCGCAGCCGGCATCAGCGGCATGCAAAACGCCGCCGTGTTCTCCGTGGGCAGCGACGGCACCGACGGCCCCACCGATGCGGCGGGGGGCTATGTGGACGGCGATACCTGCGGCGAACTTTCGGCCCAGGGTGTTTCCATCGATCAGGTATTGCAGGAAAACGACGCCTACCACGCCCTGCAAAAGACCGGCGGCCTCATCGTTACCGGCCCCACGGGCACCAACGTGAACGACGCGGCGGTGGCGCTGCTTCGGTGAAGCGTTTATAGCGTTTATAACGAAGCAGGGGGCTTCTTCAATCCGCAGCCTCAAACGGCGCAACTCCTTCGGAGATTGCTTGTTTCGGCTGATCTCACCGCCGATGAAATTCCCGTCACAGGC
>CACWWM010000018.1 GCA_902764565.1 uncultured Eubacteriales bacterium | reverse complement strand
TTCAGGAAATAATCGGCGGCTTTTTCGTCGTCCTGTTCCACGCCCAGGCCGTCCCGGTACAGTTCCCCGATGAACTCATACGCGGCAGCATAGCCCGCTTCCGCGGAATAAACCAAGTAAGAAAAGGCATGTTCATAGCTCTGCTCCACGCCCTTCCCCTCGAAGCACAGGAGCCCCAGCGAGTAGGTGGACTGGGGATTTCCCAGTTCCGCGCCCTGCATATAATAGTCCGCCGCTTTTTCCGGGTTCTGTTCCACGCCCACGCCGTGTTCATACATCCAGCCTAAATTGTGGGCCGCGTCGGAAATTCCCTGCTCCGCCGCCAGGGTGTAATAGGCCGCGGCTTTTTCGCCGTCCGCTTCCACGCCCAAGCCGTTGCAGTAAAAATACCCCAGCATGTGCTGCGCGTTGGCGTATCCCGTTTCCGCCAACGGGGCCAGGATTTCAAAGGCCGTTTCATAGTCCTGGGCCAGAAAGGCCGTCAATCCCTGCTCATACAGGGCGTCCGCATCCGTTTCCGCCCAGGAGACGCAGAGCGCGCACGCAAGCGTCAGACTCAAAAGCAGCGCAAGGCATTTTTTCATGGGACCTCCTCCTTCGTACTTTACGCGTCCAAAGAAAGCAGATAGCCGTCTAAATTGGTTCTGCCCGATACCGTCAGTCTGTCAAAGCCGCAGGCTTCCAGGGCGGCAATCAGGATGCAAAGCCCGTGGGGCATATGCATGGCCCTGCCGGGGGGCAGACCGGGCACCCGCATGCGTTCCTCCAAGGGCAGGGACGCAAGGAGGCGCAGCTGCTCCCGCGCCCAGGCCAGGGTGACCGTTTTGCCTTCCACACCCTCGTCGTGGGCTTCCCGGCCCAAGCGCATGGCGGCGGAGGTGGTGCAGCTTCCGCCCAGACCCACCAGGGCGGGGGCGGGGGGCAGGGCACGGTATTGGGCCGCGTAAGGCGCCATGATCCGCCGGGCAACGTCCAAGGTTTTCTCCGCGTCGGCGGGGCTGTTGATCTCGCCCATTTTCAGCAGCCGGGAAGCCCCCAGCTGCATGCTCACGCTCCATTGGGGCGTGTTGTTTTCGCCCACGGTAAATTCGGTGGAGCCGCCGCCGATATCCATGACCAGCCGCCGCTGCCCCTCCGATACGGCGCGGAAAGCCAGGGCCGCTTCCTCCTGGCCGGAAATCACCCGGAGCTTCAGCCCGCATAAAGCAAAAATCCTGTCGGCCAGCGCGTCCCCGTTCCTGGCGTCCCGGGTGGCGCTGGTGGCGAGCAGATCAATGGTTTCCGCCCCGTGCCGACGGGCCATGACCGCCAGACGAAGCACCGCCTGGGCCGTGCTTTCCATGCGCTCGGGGCGAATGTTGCCCTGCTCGTCCAAGCCTAAAAACAGCCGGGTTTCTTCCCGGCCCCGCAGGACGCGGCACAGCGCGCCGTTCTGCTTGTCCGCCGCCAGCATGCGGGTGGAATTGGAACCGATCGCAATGGCCGCCCGCATCATCCTTCCGTATCCTCCGCCGCGTTCGTCTGGGGCCTGCATCAGGTAGCGGTATGCGGTGCGGGCCTGGTTGCGGACATAGTTGTCCGTGTCCTTGATGGCCAGCTCCTTCTGCATTTCGCTTCCTTCCGCGTTTACTGCCGCCTTTTCCAGGCGGGTCCTCACCACTTCGGCCTCCAATACGGCGATATCCCCGTTTAACCGGTTCATTGCCATGATGCCGCCCGCGACGATCACGAACGCGGCCGCCAGTACATAAATCAGCTTGATTCTCGGACGCATGCTTTTATCCTCCTTCCGGGGAAAAGCCAAAACATTTTCCTATTTGTTTTCGCCGCGCCGGGCGTTTCTCCTGCTTGTCTATCCGCCCTTTCCAAGCAGGAAAAGCAGGGTCAGGGCTGCCAGGGCCAGCAAAGCGCACAGTGCCCGTTTCTGTCCGTGCGTCATGGAAAAACGGCGGCGCGGGGCCTGCGTTTCCGGGCGTTTCCGCTCCGGCAGCACCAGCGGGACCGTGCGCCTGGGCGCGGCGGGCGTCCTGCGGGACAGCAGAAAAGGCCGGAAAGCGTCCCGCACCTGCCGTTCCAGGGGGGTGGCGTAAAAGACGTTCCGCCGGTTCAGCAGCTTCATTCTTTCCGCCCGGAGCGCCGCCGCTTTGGGCGGCAATCCGCACAGGGCCGTGATGCCGTCCTCCGCGTCCACGCCCAGCTCATGCAGAAGACAGGCCGGGGCAAGCAGGCGGATGGCGAAGATGTCCGCCGCGTAATCCGTTATTTCCTGCGGGTCTTCCATCAAATCGCCCTGATTGTCCCCGCTCAAAAAGCAGCGGACGCCGGGGGACAGGGGCCGGGTTTTGTGCCCAAGCAAAAGGTGGCCCAATTCATGGGCCACCGCGAACCGCCGCTGGGACGCGTCCAAAACGCCGTCCCGCAGAAACATATGCCACGCGCCCCGGATACGCAGGGAAACGCACACGCCCCGCACCTGATGTGCCAGCGTCCACAGGCGCTCGTTTTCCTTCGGATCGGGAAAGGGGTGGATTTCCACGCCCAGCAAGGCCGCCAATTCCTCCGGCTCCACCGGAAGCCGTTTGTCCGTCAGCCGCAGCAGCGCCCGCCAGGCCGTATCCCGCGCTTCCTGATACTGCCTGTAGGTGGACGACATGGCAAAGCCCCCTCATGCATAAAGTCAGAGTGGAGAGCCGAGAGTTGAGAGTAGAGATCATAAGGCGTTTATCACAAGATCATCCTCTTGGATCGGCCATATAAATCTCAACTCTTCACTCTCAACTCTCCACTCTCTGTGTTGAACTTGTTTTCAACCTGTATCGTGAAAAGTTTATTCCGTCCGCTTGTCGCCCCAGAAGAACAGGGCCACGGTGCCGGGGCCGGTATGGCTGCCGATGACCGTGCCGATGGAATTGATGAGCACCTTGCCGTTCAGCTTGGGGAAGGCCGCTTCCACCAATTCCGCCACCGCTTTGGCGTCTTCCATGCAGGCGGACTCGGAAATGAAACATTTGCCGTTGTAGTCCGCGCCGTTTTTCACGTGGGCCTGCATTTGCTCCACGATGCGGGCGATCACCTTTTTCTTGGTGCGGATCTTTTCCCGGGGGATCAGGCGGCCCAGATTGTCCATATTCAGCAGGGGGCAGATTTTCAGCGCCGTGCCGAACCAGCCCGCGGCCTTGGAAATGCGGCCGCCCTTTACATAAAAGGTCAGATCGGTGGAGAAGAACCAGTGGTGCATTTCCAGCTTATGGGCTTCCGCCCACTCGTGCAGGGTGCTGATATCCATGCCGCCGTCCCGCAGGTCGGCCAGGGTGTCCATCAGCAAGCCGTAACCGGAAGACGCGCCCAGGGAATCCACGATGTAGATTTTCCGTTCGGGATACTTTTCCTTCAGGGTTTCCCTGGCCAGCACCGCCGAATTGTACACGCCGGAAATGCCGCTGGACAGGCACACGTGCAGGATGTCCTTTCCCTGTTCCAGGAAGGGCGTGAAGTAATCCACGAACTCGTCCTCGTTGATCTGGGAGGTTTTGGTTTCCGCGCCGTTTGCCATGGCCTGATAAAAATCCGCGAAAGGAATGCTGCGGCCCAGGTCGTCGGCATAGGGCTTGCCGTCCAGATAAAAATGGAAGCAAATGTAATGAATATCCCGCTCGTCAAAATGCCGCTGGGACAGGTCGGCAGTGGAGCAGCAGCTAAGGATAAAATCGCTCATTGGTGTTTTCCCCTTCTTTCTTCCGTCGGCGCCGCGTATTCCCGGCCTTTCAGCCGGAAACAGTAGCCTTAGAATGATTATACGCGAATGGAAATTGTCTGTCAAGCTTTGGCGGCTGCGCGGGCTTTGTTTTCATTTTTCGCTTTTTCAGCCACTTCTTGCACTTTTTCTGCATTTATTTGCATTTCGGATGAAAATGGCGTATAATGAATAGGATTCTGCCCTGATGATCAGGATTTACGGGGCGGAACGCAAAAACGGAAAAAACTTCCGTTTTGCGGGGGAAGGGGGGCGAAAAGGTGGCGCGAGTGGTGTGGATCACCGGAGCTTCCAGCGGCCTGGGCCTGCATACGGCAAAGGCGCTTGAGGAAACTGGACGTGACCGACCGGGACAGCATCGGCGCTTTCGTACAGGAAGCGCGGAAAATCAGCGGCCCGCCGGACGCGCTGGTGAACTGCGCCGGGATGCTGATTTTAGGCCCCTGCGAAAGCTATCCCCTAACCGAACTGCGCCAGGTGATGGAAACCAACTTTTTCGGCCAGGCGGCCATGGTTTCCGCCGTGCTGCCCCTCATGCGGGCCAACGGCCATGGGCGTATCGTGAACTTTTCCTCCATCAACGGATTGCTGGGCATTCCCTTCGAGGGCGCGTATACCGCCAGCAAGCACGCGGTGGAGGGGTACAGCGAGTGTTTGGCCCTGGAAACAAAGCCCTTCGGCATCGAAGTGATGCTGGTGGAGCCGGGGGATCACCGCAGCGGCAGCGCCGCCTACCGGCGCCATTCCATGGGCATGACGGAGGCGTCCCCCTACAAGGCCGATTTTGCCAGCGGAACGGCGGCCATCGCCCGGGACGAGGCGGGCGGCTCCGATCCGGACGTCTTAGGCCGGAGGATCGCAAAAGCGCTCAAAAAGAAACGCCTGCCCCGCCGCCTGCGGGTGGCGAAATTCGATCAGCATTTGGCGGTGATCCTGCACGACGTGCTGCCCGCCCGGCTGTTTGACTGGATTTTGCGGGACTATTACTGCAAAACTCCCCACGACAAGAAGCGAGGAAATGAAAAATGAGCGAGGTACTCGCCCGCAGCAATCAATTGCGGGAGAATATGACCCTTCAAAACCTGTTTGAAATCATTACCGGCGACGAGGATCGTATCGCGGCCCTGTATCTGGAGGGCGGCGAGGAAAAAACGATTTCCTACCGGGAATACCGCAGCCGCACCTTTGCCTGCGCTTCCATGCTGCAAAACGCGCTGGGCGAAAAGAACCGGGGCAAGTTTGTTGGCATCCAGCTGGATACCAGCCCGGAATGGTTTTATCTGTTCTGGGGCGTGATCGCCGCGGGCTATAACGCGGTGCTCATGGATTTTACCCTGAGCGACGAAATGACCGCCTACATCCTGCGCCAGGCCGGGGCCGTGGCCCTGATCGGCAAAGCCCCCCGGAACCTGCCCGGCGACGTGTGCCAGTTCACCGTGAAACAATTGGCTGCGGCCCAGCCCGTTTCCAAATTCAAGCCCGATTTCGGCCATATGGTGGCCCTGTGCACCTCCGGCACCACCGATACCAGCCGCGTATTCGTATATAATGAAGCGGCGGTATGCAGCCAGGTGCTCAACGCCGAAATGCTGTATAAGGCCAACAAGCGCATCATCTGCGACGAGCCCCGGCGGCAGCTGGCGTTCCTGCCCTACCACCACATTTTCGGCTTTATGGTGTGCCTGCAATGGATTCATTTCCTGGGCTATGAAACGGTCTATCTGCAGAACCGCAGCCCCCAATGCATCCAGGAAACGGCCCGGCGCTTCAGGATCACCCATCTCATGGCCGTGCCGCTGCTGGCCAATAACCTGTGCGTGGCGCTGAACAAGCAGGTGGCCAAGCAGAGCCGCTTAAAGCGCGCGGGCTTCAAAACCCTGCGGGGCCTGTCCCTGGCGCTGCAAAGCGTGGCCCCCGGCTTCGGGCTGGACTTTGCCCGGAACGTGCTGTTCAAATCCATTACGGAGCAAATGCTGGGCAGCGACGTTCGCTGCGTTATCTTAGGCGGCAGCCATACCCCCAAGGAGCATATGCGCACCCTGTCCGCCCTGGGCTATTTCACGGTGTCCGGCTTCGGCATGACCGAAACGGGCGTTACCTCCGTGGAAACCAATATGAACGTGATCACCCGCACCTCCGGCAGCGTGGGGCGGCCCCTTTCCAGCGCCGAATACCGGGTGCAGAGCGACGGGGAAAAGAGCAACCGGGGCGAAATGTATATCCGGGGCAACACCCTGCACACGGGCCGGCTGGTGGACGGCAGGATCCTGCCCCCCGCGCTGGACGACGAGGGCTGGTTCCGCACCGGCGACGTGGTGCGCCTGGAAAAGGGCAGCCGCATGTATGTGGAAGGCCGCGCCAAGGACGTGATCATCAACGAATCCGGCGAAAACGTGTACCCCGACGAGATCGAGGACGCGTTCGGCGTGCTGGAGGGCGTGGAGCAGTTCTGCGTGCTGGGCGTGAAGGCGCAGAAAAAGAAAAAGAAGGACAAGGAAGAGAAAGAGAAGGAAAAGGGCTTCCTTTCTCATATTCCGCTGCCCCATCTACCCGGCAAGAACAAGGGCGTGGTGGATTATGAGGACATCACCCTGGTGCTCAACGTGGGCCAGCATTACCGGGACGACGAGTATATTTCCGGCCTGATGACCCAGGTGCGCCGCGTCAACGCGGGGCTTCCCGCCCTGAAGCGGGTGAACCGGGTGCTGGCCACCTCCGAAAAGTTCCAGACGGCGGGCGGCATCAAGGTGAAGCGCCTGGCCCTGAAAAAGCAGATCGAGGAAAAGAAGCTGGCCTACCGGGATATCGACTTTAACCGCCGGGACGAGGCCGCCATCGAGGAAAGCAAGCCCCTGGTGCAGGAGGAAAACACCCCCTCCGATCTGCAGCTGGAGGAAATCAAGCAGAAGGTGCGGCTGGTGTACGCCGACACCCTGAACGTGACCCCCGACCAGATCCGGGACGACGCCCACTTTATCGACGAATTGGGCGGCGACAGCCTGCAGGTGCTGGGCATGAGCCTGAAAATCGAGGAACAGTTTAACGTGCTGATCCCCACCGAGGAATACGGCAAGTGCACCACGGTGAACGACCTGTCCGCCCTGCTGTACGCCAAGGTGCGCGGCGACGTGGCTTATGAGAGCGCCGGAGAGGAAAGCGGCGAGCCGGTCACGCCCATCACCCGGTTCGAGGACGCGCCGGAATATTTGGCCTTTGAAAAGCGCTGGCAGTCCCTCATGGGCGAAGGCCAGGAGAACCCCTATTTCGTGGCCCACGATTCCCCCCTGCTGGACAAGAGCTTCGTGGACAACCAGTGGATGCTGGATTTTGGCAGCTACAACTATGTGGGCATGAGCGGCCGGGAGGAAACCAAGGCCGCCGCCAAGGCCGCCATCGACAAATACGGCACCTCCGCCTCCGGCAGCCGTCTGCTGGCGGGTGAAAAGACCCTGCATAAAGAGCTGGAAGCCGAAATCGCCAAGTGGAAGCACACGGAAGACGCCCTGGTGCTGGTGGGCGGCCACTCCACCAACGTGACCTGCGTGGGCAACTTCTGCGGCAAGGGCGACCTGATCGTTTACGACGCCATCGCCCACAATTCCATCGAGCAGGGCTGCCGCCTTTCCCAGGCCACGGCCAAGCCCTTCCCTCACAGCGACGTGAAGGCCCTGGAAAGCATCCTGCGCAACCAGCGCCACAAGTTCGGCAAAGTGCTGATCGTCATCGAGGGCGCCTACTCCATGGACGGCGATATCGCCCCCGTGCCCGAGTTCGTGGCCCTGAAAAAGAAGTACGGCTGCTTCCTGATGGTGGACGAAGCCCATTCCGCCTGCGTGATCGGCAAAACCGGCGGCGGCGTGGACGAATATTTCGGCCTGGCCCCGGACGATATCGACATCAAGTACGGCACGCTGTCGAAGGGCCTTGGCACCTGCGGCGGCTATCTGGCCGGCAAGCGCACGCTGATCGAGTATCTGCGCTACAACCTGCCCGGCTTTGTGTTCTCCGTGGGTATCTCCCCGCCCCTGGCCGCCGCCAGCCTGGAAGCCATCCGCCTGCTGCAAAAGGACCCCTCCATCATGGAGCGCCTGCGCCGCAACATCAAGTGCTTCTACGAGGAAGCCCATAAACGGCATATGAACACCTGCCTGGCCGGAGAAACGGCCATCCTGCCCATCCTGGTGGGCCGGGACGAGGACGCCTGGGAGCTGAGCAACCGCCTGCGCAAAAAGGGCGTGATCGTGCCTCCCGCCGTATACCCCGCCGTGCCCAAAAACAAAGCCCGCCTGCGCTTCTGCGTGATTTCCGAGCATCAGCCCGAGCAGATCGTGGAAGCCCTGGACAAGCTGCTGGAATGCGCCAAGGAAGCGGGCATTCAGCTGCCTGAATGAACCCAACAGAATAACACGTCCCGGCCGGGCATGGCTGGGAGGCGGAGCCGACCGGCGACCTTCCAACGGAGCGCATGGTCGGCTTTTCCTGAGGATCAGATCACTGTGGGGGATGATCCTGCTGTCACGGCCATGTTCCTGGCCAAGGAGGCTTACGACAAGCATCGCTCCCAAAGCGCCGCTTTCAGCATGGAACATCATGGCAGGCTGTACGATAACACCCTCTTCGGCCTGTATTACACAGCCGTGGGGCCGGATGTGGAGAAAAACGATTTTCTGGAGAATATCAAAAAAAATAATAAACCATTAACAAACAGGTTCAATGTAAAACTTTGTGGGGCAACCTGCTCCCGGCCCATAAGACATTTTACCTCCATGCAAGGGAAACAGTAAGAAAGCTTTCCAGTCCCCTTTATGGCTTTCTCGGAAGGGGGTGTGGGGGAAACCGCTCTTTGGCCTCCAAAGAGCGGTTTCCCCCACAAACTTTTGCGTTGATCCCAAAAAACATGGGCCGGCATCGCGCTGGCCCATGTTTAGATGGAATTGTCTTCCAATGGCAGATTACTGCTGATTGGCGATCATATTCTTGGGGTCCACCCAGTTGTATACCTTGCCGGGCACGGCCCCTTCCTTGTGGAAGGACAGCAGCTCGGACACCGTGACCAGCTGGTAACCCATTTCGATCAGTTCGGGGATGGCCTTTTCCGCGGCGGTGGCGGTGGTGGCGTACAGATCGTGGCACAGGATGATTTCGCCGTTGCCCGCGCCCTTGATGATGGCTTTATAGGTCTTATCGGCGTTGCGGGTTCGCCAGTCGCTGGTGTCGATCTTCCAGCGGATGATGGTCAGGTTCAAATCCTTGCACACGTTGCGCACGTTCACGTTCTGATTGCCGTAGGGGGGGCGCATGCACGTTACTTCCACGCCGGTAAGCTCCTTGATCAGCTCGGTGGTGCGGGTGATCTGGGTGCGGATCTTGGCGGCGGAGGTCTTGACCAGGTTCGGATGGCTCCAGGTATGGCAGGCGATTTCGTTGCCGGAAGCGGCGGTGCGCTTGAGCACGTCGGCGTACTCTTCCAGCTTGTTGCCGATCACGAAGAAGGTGGCCCGGGCGTCGTACTGCATCAGCACTTTCAGGATGCGGTCGGTCTGGTCGGAGGGCCCGTCGTCAAAGGTGAGGGCCAGCATGGGCTTGTTGGGGTCAATGGTGCGCATATAGCTGCGGATCGCCGCGGAATCCAGGGTCATGCATTCGGCGGTCTGGCTGTATCGCAGGTGCAGCCTCCGGGTGCCCAGGGCACAGGGCAGGTACAGGCCCGCAGGCAGATATACCTGCACCCCGTCGTGGCCCAAAGCGGCATATTGCAGGCAATCGAAGCCTAATTTATCGGCATAGCCGTCCGTGGGCTGAATCAGGAGGGGAGAAAACACGCTGTCCAGGCAGAGCTCCACCCGGGCTTCGTTGAGGGAAAGCAGCGTGCGGTTGTCAAGCACCGCGTTCTCCTGGGAATCGATATTCAGGGTCAGCAGCTTTTCCGCTTTCAGGCTGCCCGCCTTGTATTCCGCCAGCAGCACCACGCTGTGATACCGGCTGTCCACGTTCAGGGATTGGTATTCCAGGGCGCAGGCGCCCGTTTCGCCGGGATGGTTCTGCTGAAAATCCTCCTGGAAAACGCGCAGGGTTTCCTGCACCCAGGCGGAGAGCTTTTCGTCCGCAGCCGCCACGCCCGTTTCCGGATAGGTGAGGAAATAGGTGAAATCCCCCCCGGATTTTTCCAGGCTTTTGGGGTTCCCGTATTCCCGGGGGGCGGAAGCCATCTGCGCGGCGGTCAAAGCGTCCGGGGAAGCGGCGAGGGAAAAGCCGGATTCAAAATCCCCCTCCAAAGGCGTGACCTTGCCCTTTTCCACATAAGCAAACTGATCGCCGATGCGCACGCGGTACCACGCGCCCGCGTCTTCCACCAGCTCAAAGGCGCAGCCGCTCATGGCTTTGTATACGATGGGGAAGGTATTCCCCGCTCCGCCCCGGAAATTCAGCACCGTGCCGTCGCTGGCCGTTTTGCCCCAGCCCAGGTGCGGATAATTGGCTTTGATGTCCAGATACTTGGCCATCATATAGCCCACGTTTTTGCCCGCCTGCACCTTGCACCAGGTGCCGTCGTTTTCCAGGATTTCCACCTGGGTGCCCGATTTATAGGTCTGGATCACCTTGCCGGAGCTGTCAGGCTCCCGGCGCAGGTGCAGGCTGCCCCCCGTAACGGTGCCGGTATAGGAGATACCCTCCGCGCCGCCCCAGACGGCTATGCCCGCCAGCAAGACCAGCGCTGCCAGAAACGCAAGGATCCGCTTCATCGCACATTTCCTCCGGTTCTTCGTCAATCTTCGTTACGGCATTAGTATACAATGCATTTCCGCTTTTTCGCAAGCCGTTTTTCAGAATTTACATCAAATTTCGACAACAGGGAAAGCCTGGAAAACCGGAACGCGAAAAAATTGTGCTTTTCTTTTGGCGCGGAATTTGGTATACTAAGACTCTGGAAAGATGCGCGGACATTTCGGCGCGGATACGCGGTACAGAGAAAACACCCGGGGGAAAGCGCGGCCTGAATGTCCGTTCGTGATATCATTTCGGCAGGAGAAGCGTATGCAGGATCAAGCGAAGAAAACGAAAAACAAAAAGCGGGCTCTGGTGTTCAAGCCGTATGCGAAGGGCAACGCCTTCGATAGCGGCGCGCTGAAACGGAGCCTGCGGGTAATGGCGTACTTTTTCATGTTTGCCTTTTTGTATGTGATCGTAGGCAGCGCGCTGCAGTTCGGCAGTTTGGCGATTCGTGTGCTGCTGAATGTGCTGATGGTGGCGGTGTGCGCCTCCGTGGTGTATATGGACGGGGCGCGCTTAGGCGAGAGCGAAGTGGCTTTCGGCGAGATCGCCTATACCCGGCAGCAGACGGGCAAGGAAACGGACGAAAAGGATAAGCTGCGCTGCTATCATCCGCTCAAGGGCGTGATGATCGCGCTGGCGGCGGCGGTGCCCGTGGTGCTGATTACCCTGCCCCACGCCCTTACGGCGGTGAAGCAGACGTATTATTTGCAGCAGCTGCCCAAGTGGGTGTCCGGCTACAGCAATCAGGCGGAAGTGATGGCGCCCCTGCAGTACTATGCCAGGGACGTGCAGGTGACGGTGCTGGATATCCTGCGGATGGTCAGCCGCGTGCTGATTTTCCCCTTCGCCAATATCGCCACGGTGGATAACCCCGACGCCCTGCTGGTGATGGATAAGCTCAGCCCCCTGCTGGCCGCGCTGCCCCTGATCGGGTTTCCGCTGGGGTACATGACCGGCCCCCGGTCCCGCGCCATGGTGCACGGCGATATTTCCAGCAGCAACAAGCGCGTGCAGCGGAAGCAGAAGAAGGCTTTGAAAGCCCGCCAGGCCCGCACCGCCAAGAAGAACGAGTTGATCTGATATGCGCATCATTGCCGGAGATATGCGGTCCCGCAAGCTGAAAGCGCCGGAGGGTATGGACACCCGCCCCACCGCGGATCGGGTGAAGGAAGCGCTGTTTTCCATCCTCCAGGGCAGGCTGTACGGCGCCCGGGTGCTGGATTTGTACGCCGGCAGCGGGGCCCTGGCCCTGGAAGCCCTGAGCCGTGGCGCGGAAAGCGCCGTGCTGGCGGACTGTGCCGCCAAGGCCTGCCAGGCCATCAGCGAAAACATTGAAGCTCTGGGCTGCGGAAATCGGGCCCAGCTGCTGCGCATGAAGGATACCGCCGCCCTGGCGGCGCTTGAAGCCAGGAGAGACGGCTTTGACCTGATTTTTCTCGATCCTCCGTACCGGATGGATACCGCGCCCGTGTGCCGCGCCATACTGGAAGCGGGCCTGCTTCGGCCCGGCGGCATGATCGTGATCGAGCACGGGCGGGAAACGCCGCCCAGGATCGGCGCGCCCCTCGCCATGACGGACCACCGGGAATACGGCGCGGCGGGACTGAGCTTTTATCAAATGCCGAAGGAGGAGGATGCGGATTGAATAACTCGCGCTGCCTGTATCCGGGCAGCTTTGATCCCGTGACCCTGGGGCATTTGGATATCATCCGCCGGGCCGCCGCGATTTTTGATACCGTGGTGGTGGGGGTGCTGCACAACCCGGAAAAGAAGGGCTGCTTTTCGGTGGAGCAGCGCGTGGATATGCTCCAAAGGGTCTGCCGGGACATGCCCAACGTGCAGGTGATATCCTACGGCGGGCTGCTGGCCCAATTGACAAAGGAAACCGGCATTTCCGTGGTGGTGCGCGGCGTGCGCGGCGTTGCCGACCTGGAAAGCGAAACCGCCATGGCCCGCATCAATCACCAATTGAACCCCGCCCTGGAAACGCTGTTTCTGCCCGCGTCCCCCGAAATGGGGGAAATCAGCGCCAGCATGGTGCGCCAGCTGGCCGCCTTCGGCGCGGATCTTTCCGCCTACGTTCCTCAAGAGGCGCTGCCGGTGATCCTGGCTGCCTTTCAACCTCAATAAACGATTCAAGGGAGGATTTGATCATGGCTTCAAGTAAAAGAATGATGACCTTTGAACTGCTGGATCGTATGTCCAAGCTGATCGGAGAGGCGAAAACGATTCCGATTTACAACCGGATCATGCTGGAAAAGGAAGAATTCACCAGCCTGATCCGCCGTTTGAATGAAAGCATTCCTCCCGATATGCAGAGCGCCCAGGCCATCATCGATCAGGAAGAACGCATCCTGGGCGACAGCCGGAAGATCGCCGAGGAAACCACCGCCAAGGCAAACAGCGAAGCGCAGGCCACCGTTGCCAACGCGCAGGCTAAGGCGGACACTTTGGTGACCGACGCCCAGAACCGGGCCAACGAAACCATCCGCGGCGCTACCGATCAGGCCAACGCCATGATCGCCGACGCGCAGGCCCGGGCCAACGCCATGATCGCCGACGCCCAGGCCCGCGCCCAGCAGATGGTGGCCGAAAGCGAAATCGTGGCCCGCGCCCAGGCGGAAGCCCAGGAAATGCTGGAAAGCACCCACCGGGACTGCGAGGAATTCACCGGCCGCGCCCACGACGCCGTGAACCAATTGCTGGAGCAAACCGATATGTACATGACCCAGCAGCTGGATTCCCTGCGCGCCGCCCGGGAGCAGTTCGCTAACCAATAATACAATTTCATTCAAAAGCAAGCAGCCCATACCGGTTTTGCCGGTATGGGCTGTTTGCGTGGTCAGCGATTACTCGCTGTCCTGATCGTCTTTGTTTTCTTCGGGCTTGGCTTCAGGCGCGGCAGCGGGAGCGGCCAGCTTGCCGCCTAAGAAACCGGCCAGCAGGCTCTTTAAGTCCAGGCCGATGCTCTCGGTCAGGCCGTCGGATACCTGGGTGGTGGATTTCACGATGTCCTCGATCAGCCGGGCGGAATTGCCCTCGCCGTACATGGTGATCTTGTCCACCTGGGTGAGAGGAGCCGCCACGTTCTTGGCGATTTCGGGCAGGGCGGTGAAGTACATCTCCAGCACGGCGGCCTCGCCGTATTTCTTCATGGCTTCGGCCTTCTTGTCGATACCCTCGGCTTCGGCCAGGGCTTTGGCCCGGATGGCTTCGGCTTCGGCCAAACCGGCGGCGCGCACGGCTTCGGCTTCCTGCATTTTGGCGAATTTGTCCGCTTCGGCCTGCTGCTCCTTGGCGAAGCGCTCGGCTTCGGCCTGAAGCCGCAGGGCTTCCGCCTGACGGGTGGCCTCCGCCAATTCGGCCTCGGCTTGCTTCTGGCGCTGATACAGCTCGGCTTCCGCCTGCTTCTGGCGCTGGTACAATTCGGCTTCCGCCTTTTTCTTCACGGTGGCTTCCAGGGTGCGCTCGGTCACTTCCACTTCTTTTTGCTTGAGGATGGCTTCGCGTTCCTGGCGGGCGATGTTGGCGTCCTGGGTTTTGATTTCGATGGTGCGGCGCTGTTCCTCGCCCTGGATGTTGTAAGCGGCGTCAGCCTCGGCTTTCTTGATGTCGGAGAGCAGCTTCAGTTCGGCTTCCTTGATCTTCAGGTCGTTGTTCTTGATGGCGATTTCCGTCTCGGCGGCGATGCGGGCGTCGTTGGCTTCCTTGCTGGCCTGGGCCTGGGCCTTGGTGATTTCCTTGTCGGCCTCGGCCTTGGCGATGGCGGCCTTCTTTTTGATCTGGCTGATGTTGTCGATACCCAGATCGTTGATGACGCCGTTGGCGTCGGAGAAGGACTGCACGTTGAAGCTGATGATGTCAAGGCCCATCCTGCGCAGGTCGGGCACCGCGTTTTCCTGCACCTTTTCAGCGAAGGACTTGCGGTTGGTCACCATTTCTTCCAGGCGCATCTGGCCGATGATCTCGCGCATGTTGCCTTCCAGCACGTCCTGCACCTGGCTGATGATGTAGTTGGTGTCCTTGTTCAGGAAGTTTTCCGCGGCGATGGCCAGCATTTCCTTGTCCGTGCTCACCTTGATCTTCACCGCCGCGTCCACGGTGATGTTGATGTATTCGGCGGTGGGCACGAAGGAATTGGTTTTCACGTCCACGGAGATCATTTTCAGGCTCAGTTTGTCCAGCCTTTCAAAGAAGGGAATGCGGATGGACGCTTTGCCGATGATGATTTTCCTGCGCAGACCGGAAATGAGGTACGCTTCATCCGGCGGCGCTTTCACATAACCGAAAAGCACCAGCAGCAGGATCAATCCCACCACGGCAATAGCCGCGATTCCCACAGGGCCCAGCAAAAATTCCATTGTTCATCCTCCTTTGCAGCGTCGCTGTTTCCCTTGGATGGGACAAGCATAGCAAAAAAGAACCGCCGTGTCCATAAGGAACGGCGGAATGATACAATTTTGCGCCTGAAATGTCAAAATTTGCATAACCTGACGCGCGTTCGGCTGTTATTCTGTCCGCAGCGCCACCACGGGGTCTTTCTTGGCGGCCATGCGGGAGGGGATCAGGCCCGCGATCAGGGTGAGCGCCATGGAAATGCCCACCAGGATCAGCCCGGCCACGGCGGGCAGACCCGCCAGGTTGGGGATGCCGGTCACGTCCTTGATGATGATGTTGATAAGCACCACCAGCGCCAGGGTGACCAGGATGCCGATGGCCCCGGCCACGAAGCCCACGATGAGGGTTTCGGCGTTGAACACCCGGGAAATATCCCGCTTGCTGGCGCCGATGGCCCGCAGGATGCCGATTTCCTTGGTGCGTTCCAGCACGCTGATATAGGTGATAATGCCGATCATGATGGAGGACACCACCAGGGAGATGGCCACGAAGGCGATCAGCACATAGCTGATGGCGTTCACGATGGTGGTGACGGAGGACATAAGCAGCCCCACATAGTCGGTATAGCGGATGGCGTTTTCCTCGCCCGCCGTTTCGTTGTAGGCGGCGATCAGGGCCGACAGCTTTTCCTTGGAAGCGAAATCCTTGGGATAAATGAAGATGGAGCTGGGCTTGCTCACATCGCTGACGCCCATGAGGCTCAAATTCTTTTCCAGGGAGGCGCCCCGGCTTTCCGGCTGGGTCGCCAGCAGCACCGATTTGATGTCTTCCTTGCTGACCATGTTCACGGCGAAGTCGGGCACCTGTTCCAGCCGCTTCTGGATGTCGGGGCTCAGGCCCAGGAAGCCGATATACTCTTTCAGGAATTCGCTCA
This sequence comes from uncultured Eubacteriales bacterium, assembly GCA_902764565.1. Classification (GTDB taxonomy): domain Bacteria; phylum Bacillota; class Clostridia; order Christensenellales; family Aristaeellaceae; genus RUG563. The sequence continues at coordinate 307 of CACWWM010000018.1, read as the reverse complement.
CGCTCATGCTGTCCAGGGCGGCGACCAGATCCACCGCGTTGGTCTCAAAGGGCTGGCCGGTGAACACGTCCACGGCGGGATTGGCCAATTGCTCCTGTACGATCTCGCTGTTGCTCACCTGATCCAGCAGGTATGCCATCAGCTCGAACCGGTAGCCGATGGTGCCGGACGCGGAGGTGACCACCGCGCCTTCCGCCGGGCGCAGGATGCCCACGATTTTGATTTCCAGAGCGTCCTGCAGCTTTTCCCGCAGATATCCCGCGTCCTTGCTGTAATCCGCCCACACGGCCCCATCCTTCCGGAACAT
>CACWWM010000017.1 GCA_902764565.1 uncultured Eubacteriales bacterium | reverse complement strand
ACAGCACCCGGATCGTGGACGGATTGCGGGCTGTGATGCGGGCGCTGAACGTCAACAACGGCGTCATCGCCATCGAGGACAACAAAATGGAGGCCGTGGCCGCCATGCAGAAGGCCATTCAGGGCCGGGAAGGCGTGCGCGTTCAGGTGATGCGCACCAAGTACCCCCAGGGCGGTGAAAAACAGCTGATCGAGGCCATCACCGGCCGCCAGGTTCCCTCCGGCGGGCTGCCCATCGACGTGCACGCCGTGGTGCTCAACGTGGGCACCTGCGCCGCCATTGCCGACGCCGTCATCGACGGGAAGCCGCTGATCAGCCGCATCACCACCGTCACCGGCGCGGTGCGCAAGCCCGCCAACCTGCGCCTGCGCATCGGCACCATCACCGAAGACATCATCGGCGAATGCGGCGGCTACGCCGAAACGCCGGGCAAGATCTTCTTCGGCGGCGCTATGACCGGCATGTGCCTGCCCAACGACCAAATGCCCATTTTCAAATCCACCAACGGCATCGTGGTCTTCAACGAAAAGGAAAGCAAGAGCAAGGACGAAAGCCCCTGCATCCACTGCGGACGCTGCGTGGCCGCCTGCCCCATCGGCCTGAACCCCTACCAGATCAAGGTGGCCGCCGACAAGAGCGATTTCGCCACCGCGGAAAAGCTGCACGTGATGGACTGCATCCTGTGCGGCTCCTGCGCCTACCAGTGCCCGTCCCGCCGGTGGCTGACCCCGTCCTTTAAATTCTGCAAGGATCATATCACGGCGGAAGCCAAGGCCAAAGCTGCCGCAGCGGCCGCGAAGGGAGGAGAAAAGAAATGAGCCTGAGAATCTCCACCGCCCCGCATATGCATAACCCGCTCACCACCCAGCGGCTGATGCTGAACGTGGTGATCGCCCTGATTCCCACCGCGGTCGTGGGCATTTACGCTTTCGGCCTGTCCGCCGCCCTGGTGCTGGCCGTTTCCGTGGCAAGCGCCGTGGTTTCCGAGCTGCTGTGGCAGAAGATCGCCCGACAGCCCGTGCGTATCAATGATTTTTCCGCCGTTCTCACGGGCCTGATCTTAGGCCTCAACCTTCCCTCCACCGCTCCCTGGTGGATGGCCATGATCGGCAGCGCCTTCGCCATCATCATCGTAAAGCAGCTTTTCGGCGGATTGGGCGATAACTTCCTCAACCCCGCCCTGGCGGCCCGCGCCGTGCTGCTGGCCTCCTGGCCCGTGCATATGGCCGCTTCCGCCTACGTGGCCCCCACCTTCTTCCAGGCGGGCGTGGACGCCGTTTCTGCCGCCACTCCCCTGTCCAGCCCCGGCAGCTACACCCTGATGCAGCGTCTGCTGGGCCAGATCCCCGGCACCATCGGCGAAGTGAGCAAGGCCGCCATTCTTCTCGGCTTCCTGTTCCTGGTATGCACCGGCACCATTTCCTGGCGCATCCCCGTCGTCATGGTGGGCAGCGTGTACGTCTTCACCCTGCTGATCGTGGGCGGCGGCTTTGAATCCGCCCTGATCGCCACCCTGTCCGGCGGCGTGCTCTTCGGCGCGGTCTTCATGGCCACCGACTACGTCACCTCCCCCATCCGGCCCGTGGCGCAGATCATCTACGCGCTGCTCATCGGCCTGATCATCGTGCTGATCCGCCAGTTCGGCAACTATCCCGAGGGCGTTACCTACGGCATCCTGCTGATGAACATTGCCACGCCCCTCATCGACCGCTTCCTGCCCCAGAAGATTTACGGCATTCAGAAGAAGGAGGCTAAAAAAGCATGAGCGAGAAAAAGAGCCTGGGGAAAGTCTTCTTCAACGGCATTATCCCCGAAAACCCCACCTTCCGCCTGGTGCTGGGCACCTGCCCCACCCTGGCCGTCACCTCCAGCGCCCTGAACGGCTTAGGCATGGGCGCGGCCGCCACCTTCGTGCTGGTATGCTCCAATATCGCCATTTCCCTGCTGCGGAAATTCATTCCCGATCAGGTGCGCATTCCCGCCTTCATCGTGGTGATCTGCACCTTCGTGACCATGGTGCAATTGCTTATGCAGGCCTTCCTGCCCTCCCTGTATGAAAGCTTAGGCATCTTCATTCCCCTGATCGTGGTGAACTGCATCATTCTGGCCCGCGCCGAAGCCTTCGCCAGCAAGAACGGCCCCGTGCTCTCCGCGGCGGACGGCCTGGGCATGGGCATCGGCTTCACCCTGGCCCTGACCCTGATCGGCACCATCCGCGAGCTCATCGGCAGCGGCTCCGTGTTCGGCGTCAACCTGCTGGGCGCGTCCTACGAACCCATGCTGCTGATCGTGCTGGCCTCCGGCGGCTTCCTCACCTTTGGCCTGCTGCTGGGCGTGTTCAACCTGATCGTTAAGAAAATTGAGAAGAAAAACGCGGCGAAGGAGGCGCAGGCAGCATGAGCATTACTGAAATCCTGCTGTTCATGGTCAGCTGCATCCTGACCAACAACTTCATCTTCTCCCGCTTCCTTGGCTGCTGCCCCTTCCTTGGCGTATCCAGCAAGGTGGAAACCAGCGTGAGCATGGGCCTGGCCGTCACCTTCGTAATGACCATCGCCTCCCTCTTCTGCTGGCTGATCTATAACCTGCTGCTCATTCCCCTGAACCTGACCTACATGAGCACCATTTCCTTCATTCTGGTCATCGCGGCCCTGGTGCAGTTCGTGGAAATGTTCCTGAAAAAGAGCAGCCCCACCCTGTACAGCGCCCTGGGCATTTACCTGCCCCTGATCACCACCAACTGCGCCGTGCTGGGCGTTGCCACCCTGAACATGAACAACGCTTACGGCCTGCTTCAGTCCGTGCTGAACGGCACCTTCTCCGCCCTGGGCTTCCTGCTTGCCATCGTGCTGATGGCCGGCGTGCGCGAACGGCTGGAGAGCAGCAAAATCCCCGCTTGCATGAAGGGCTTCCCCATCACCCTGGTTTCCGCCGGGCTGATGGCCGTGGCCTTCATGGGCTTCCAGGGCTTGGTATAAGGAGGGAAACGAGCAATGACCATTCTGTATGCCGGTATCCTCTTAGGAGCGCTGGGGATCATTTTCGGCGCGGTGCTGACCTTTGCCAGCAAGAAATTCCACGTGGAAGTGGATGAGCGCGTAGCCCAGGTGCGCGAGTGCTTGGGCGGCGCCAACTGCGGCGCCTGCGGCTATCCCGGCTGCGACGGTTTCGCCGCCGCCGTCGTCGCGGGCGAAGCGCCCATCAACGGCTGCGCCCCCGCCGGTGAAAAAGGCGCGAAGGCCATCGGCAAAATCATGGGCCAGGAAGCGGTCGTCGGTGAAAAACTGGTCTGCCGCGTCCTCTGCCAGGGTGCCGCCGGTATCGCCAAGGATCGCTACGAATACGACGGCTACCAGAGCTGCGCCACCGCCGCCGGTCTGGCCGGCGGCCCCAAGGATTGCCGCTTTGCCTGCCTGGGCCTGGGCGACTGCATGGACAAGTGCGCTTTCGGCGCCATCAGCATGGAAAACGGCCTTTGCAAGGTAGACCCCGACAAGTGCACCGCCTGCGGCGCCTGCGTCAAGGCCTGCCCCCGCGGCGTCCTCAAGCTGCTCCCCGTCAGCGCCAAAGTGATCGTGCGCTGCCGCAACAGCGACACCGCCCGCGTCGCCCGCGCCGTCTGCATGGACGCCTGCATCGGCTGCGGCCGCTGCAAAAAGGAATGCCAATATGAAGCCATCACCGTGGAAAACGGCTTCGCTCACATCGACCCCGACAAGTGCACCCGCTGCGGCGCCTGCGCCGCCGTGTGCCCCTGCAAGTGCATCACGGTTGACTAAATAAATTAAACGAATCTGGGGGAAACCATTCTTTGGGGGCCAAAGAATGGTTTCCCCCAGACCCCTTTCCAAGAAAACCGCAAAAAAGGCGGATGGAAATGATAACTCCATCCGCTTTTCATGTGCCGATTTATGCTTATATAGTATACAAATACCGGCAAATATTGATATTCTTCCCCTGATAAGGTCCGATCCCTTCATACTGCTTAACAAAGCCGCACTTTTCCATCACCCTGCGGGAAGCGTAATTTTCCGCCACGCAGATGCCGATGATCCGGTTCAGGCGGTGTTTCTTCATCATCACCGGCAGAAACGCTTTGACCGCCTCGGCGGCATAGCCCTTGCCCGTGTGCTTTTTGGCGATATGGTAGCCGATTTCCCATCCGTCCTCCACCGGCACCAGCTGCACATAACCGATATTCGTCCGATCCTTCAGCAGCACCGGATACACGAAGGGCCCTTCGCCGCCGCCGTACCGGGACATGAGAAATTCCACCGTTTCCCGGGCTTCCTCGATGGTTTCAAACACCTCGTCCGGCACGAACCGGCGGTTGTCTTCGTCCAGGGAGTTTTGGTGCACGTCCTCGGCCATGTCCAAGGTAAATTCCGCAATCGTCAGCCGTTCCGTTTCAATGGAAAGCATTTCAAATTCCCTCTCCTTATCCCCACAGCACCGCCAATGCGGGCACCATCTGTTTTTTGCGCGACACCACGCCCTTTAAGAACACATGGCCGCCCTCAATCGCCCCCAGGTTGAACGCCTGGCGAATGATTTCCTTGTCCCCCAGGAACAGCAGCTCCGTGCCCTCCCGCAGCACGTCGGTAATCATCAGCAGCATCATATCGTACTGCTTATCCTGCTTCATCTTTTCCATTTCCGCCAAAAACGCTTCCCTGCGCAGCAGCATATGGGCGGAATCCATGGTGGTGATCTGACTGATGCCGATTTTGTGATCCGCTAAGAGAAATTCCTTAAAGTCCGTTTTCAGCAGCGTTTTTTCATCCTTATCTGCGTTGCTGGCGGAAAACACTTCCTTGCCCAGATCCTCCAGGTCGATCCCCGCAATGCGGGCCAGCCGCTCCGCAATGCGCCTGTCCCGGTTGGTGGTGGTGGGCGATTTGAACATCACCGTGTCGCTCACGATAGCCGCCGCCATGAGCCCCGCCATTTTTTCGCTGGGCATCAGGCCGTGCTCCTGGTACATGGTGGCTACGATGGTGGTGGTGGAGCCTACCGGCTCGTTGCGCATGAACACGGGATAGCCCGTCTGCACGTCCGCCAGCCGGTGATGGTCGATGATTCCCACCAGCTCCGCCTGATCCAGCCCCGGTACGGACTGGCTCAGCTCGTTATGGTCCACCAGCACGATCCGCTTACGGCGCGGACGCAGTAAGTGGAACCGGCTCAGGGTGCCGATCACCTTGTCGTTTTCGTCCAGCACGGGGTAGCTGCGGTAGCGGCTCTGCAGCACGGTGTCCCGCACGTCGTCCAAAAAGTCTTCCTCATGGAAGCACACCAGTTCGTCCTTTTTGGCAATGCGCTCCACAGGCGTGGCCTGGTACAGCATCCGCGCCGCACGCCAGGCGTCGTAGGGCGTGGAAATGATGCAGGTGGAGGAAGAAAAGCCATGGTATTTTTCAGCCAGGCTGCTCTGGCACAGGATGATGCAGTTGGCCTTCAGCGCCAGGGCCTTTTCCACCACGTTTTCCTGTTCGCCGCAGATCACCACGGCCCCTTCCTTCACGCCCCGCAGGGGCTCGTTGGGCGTGGGCAGGGCGATCACCACTTCGCCGGAGATGGCGTCGAATATGTTGTCATGCTGGTTCAGAATATGCCCTTCCAGGGCGGACAGCACGTTGAACACCGGCGCGTCGCTCAGCACGGGCACCTCGATGGCCCGCATGTCGCTTTCGGCGATGCCCCCGGCGGTGATCATGCCCAGCAGCGTTCCGTCCTCGTTGGTCACAGGCAGGGCGCTCAGATTGGGGTTTTTCCGCATGATCTCCCAGGCGTGGCTCACCGGCACGCTGCCGCCCAGCCTCGGCGGGCGGTCAAAATCGATGTCCTTCACCTGGGTGCGCACGGTGGATATATAAACGGGCGGCTGGAAGCCGAAGCGTTTGAGCAAAAAGCTGGTTTCGTCGTTCAAATGCCCCAGCCGGGCAGGTACATAATCGTTCTCCCCCAGCGTGTTGCACAGGGCGGCATACGCCATGGCGGAAATAATGGAATCGGAGTCCGGATTGCGGTGTCCGCATACAAAAGTCGTAGGCTGCACAGGCGGTTCCCCCTTTCATACGGTTTCATTGTAAATGGGTGCGGCTGAAAAATCAATAGCGCAATCGCCCTTTCGGGTATATATTTGTAATATTTGTGTGAAAAAACGCAAGAAACCCTTGCGTTTCCGGCCTTTGCAGGGTAAAATAAGATAGTATGGACGATTGGCTTTTTTTGTTGGAAACCGTTCGGTCATCCTGGACGGCGGCGGGAAAACCATCCCGCGTAACGGTCGCCGTATCCGGCGGGGCGGACTCCGTGGCCCTGCTGCAAGCCCTCCATGCCCTGTCCGGGGAGGAAGGCATTTCGCTCACCGCCGCCCATGTGAACCATGGCCTGCGGGAAAGCGCCGGGCTGGACGCGGAATTTGTGCGGGAAATGTGCGAAAAGCTGTGCGTTCCCTGCCGGGTTTGCAACGTGCAGGTAAAGGGCAGAAGCGAGGACGCCGCCCGTAAAGTCCGCTATGCGGCGCTGCGGGAAGCGTGCCTGGAAAACGGCACGGTGGTTTTGGCCCTGGCCCACCACCTGCGGGATCAGGCGGAAACCATGCTGCTGCACCTGTTCCGGGGCAGCGGCGGGGGCGGTTTATCCGCCATGGCGGAACGCACCTGGCTGTCCTGGCCGGAAAGCGAAGGGCTCCTGCTGTGGCGTCCCTGGCTGTCCGTATCCCCGGAAATCATCCGCGCCGCCCTGCGGGAAAAGGACGTTCCCTGGCGCGAAGATGAAACCAACGCCGGGAACGCTTATCTGCGCAATTACCTCCGCCATCAGGTGCTGCCCGCCGTCGCGGCCCGGATTCCCCGGGCGGAGGAGGCCATGGGCCGCGCCGCGAAGATCCTCTCGGAAGAGGAAGCCTACTTCCGCCATGAAGCGAAGCTGTTTCTGGAACGGGAGAACAACGCCTGCCTGTACGACCCCTGCCGGTGGGTTCGGTATGTTCCGCTGATCCGGCTCCATCCCGCCCTGCGGCGGCACGCGCTCAGGCTTGCCTGTCCGGTCAAGCTGGACTGGGAAACCACGGAACGGCTGATGCAGCTATCCCCCGGTCAGATCATGAATCTCCCGGAAAACTGGCGGGCCCAGTGTTCACAGGAATATCTGCATTTTCTGCCCCCGCCGGATCGGGAAATCCCGCCCGCGCTCCCCACGCCCGGCACGCTGGTCGTTCAGCCCTGGAACGGGGAAACGGGGGACGGAATCCGCACCCAGGCCATGAAAAAAAGCGTGTATGAACAGTGCTGCCTGCGCTTTGCGCAGCCGGGCGACAGGATACACCCGCTGGGGGCCAAGGGCAGCAAGTCCATGCAGGATTATTTCGTGGACAAAAAGATTCCCCGCCCTTTCCGCCGGTATATCCCGCTGCTGTGCGTAGGCGAAAAGGTGGTTTGGGCCATCGGCACAGGCGCTTCCGAGGAAGCCAGGGTTTCCACCGGCGACGACGCGGTGCTGCTGGTTTACGAAGGATTCCTGCCGGGCGCGGCACCCTGTCCGCCCGTTCAGAATAACGACAGATAAAGGAGAAAAGGCATGGATACCAACGCCGTACTGTATCAGGATCTGGAAAAAATCCTGGTCACCCGGGAAGAAATCGCCAAATCCGTAAAAGAACTGGGCCAAAAGCTGACGGAGAAATTCCGGGGCGAAAGCCCGGTGTTCATCTGCATCCTGAAAGGGGCCAGCGTGTTTTTCACCGACCTGATCCGGGAGATCGACGTGCCCCTGACCACCGACTTCATGGTGGTTTCCAGCTACGGCAGCAGCACCAAAACCACCGGCGTGGTCAAGATCGTTAAAGACCTGGACAAGCCGGTGGTGGGCAAGCATGTGGTGCTGGTGGAAGACATCGTGGACAGCGGCATGACGCTCTCCTACCTCAAAAAGGTGTTCGCCAACCGGGAAGCCGCCTCCGTTTCCATCGTGACCCTGCTGGATAAGCCTGCCCGCCGGAGGGTGGAGCTCAACGTGGACTATTCCTGCTTCAACATTCCCGACGCCTTCGTGGTGGGTTACGGGCTGGACTATGACGAAAAATACCGCAACCTGCCGGATATCGGCGTGCTGCATCCCAGGATTTATGAAAATTAACGCTGAAACCGCTGTGCATTTCGCGCGGTTTGTGGTATAATTCCTTTTGATTCACGGATTTTTAGGAGGACAGAATTTTGCGAAAAGTTTCTCGCGGACTGATCGGCTATATTATCATGATCGCGGCGTTTATTTTCCTGATCGTGGTATTGTCCGGCGGGGTCAACTCGGTGGATAAGCGCATCGAGTATCCCGAATTGCTGCAAATGATCGAAAAGGGCGAAATCGACCGGGTTTCCGTCCGGGGCTACAGCCTGGTGGGCCGTCTGAAGGACAGCCGCATTTCCCGTTCCGATTATCCCGCCCGAGCCTATGACTTTGAAACCACCATCGGCCCGGATTTTTACGATACCGTGCTCACCATGCGGGCCAACCAATTGGGCAAGGATATCGAATCCGTTTCCGTGCAGGATCTGGGCTTTGAATTGGAATACCTGGCCCCGGTCACCACGCCCTGGTACTTGGAGCTGCTGCCGTACCTGATCCCCGTGGTGCTGCTGATGGTGATGTGGTGGTATATCATGCGCCAGCAGACCGGCGGCGGCGGACGGGTGATGAACTTCGGCAAATCCAAGGCCGCCATGGTAGACCCCAGCAAAAACAAGGTGACCTTTGCCCAGGTGGCCGGCGCGGAAGAGGAAAAGGAAGAACTGAAGGAAATCGTGGACTTCCTGAAAAATCCCAAGCATTATGTGGATTTAGGCGCGCGCATTCCCAAGGGCGTGCTGCTGGTGGGCCCTCCCGGCACGGGCAAAACCTTGCTTGCCAAGGCCGTTGCCGGCGAAGCCAGCGTGCCCTTCTTCTCCATTTCCGGTTCGGACTTTGTGGAAATGTTCGTGGGCGTGGGCGCCAGCCGCGTGCGCGATTTGTTTGACCAGGCCAAGCGCAACGCCCCCAGCATCGTGTTCATCGACGAAATCGACGCCGTGGGCCGCCATCGCGGCGCGGGCCTGGGCGGCGGTCACGACGAGCGCGAACAGACCCTGAACCAGCTGCTGGTGGAAATGGACGGCTTCTCCACCAACGAGGGCGTGATCGTGATGGCCGCCACCAACCGGCGGGACATCCTGGACCCCGCCCTGCTGCGCCCCGGCCGGTTTGACCGGCAGGTGACCGTGAATTATCCCGACATCAACGGCCGCGTGGCCATTTTGAAGGTACACTCCAAGGGCAAGCCCCTGGCCGACGACGTGGATCTGGAAAACATCGCCAAGCGCACCCCCTACGCCACCGGCGCGGATCTGGAAAACATCATGAACGAAGGCGCCATTCAGGCCGCCCGGGAAAAGCAGACCGTCATCACCCAAGCCCACCTGATCGAGGCCGTGGAGCGCATCCAGATGGGCCCCGAAAAGAAAAGCCACAAGGTGCTGGAAGAGGACCGCAAGCTGGTGGCCTACCACGAAGCGGGCCACGCAATCGTGGGCCACTATCTGCCCCTGTGCGACGACGTGCACACCATCACCGTGGTGCCCCGCGGCGGCGCGGGCGGCTTTACCCTGTCCCTGCCCAGCAAGGAACTGGACAACATCAGCCGCAGCCAGCTTTTGCAGCGCACCGCCATGAGCCTTGGCGGCCACGCGGCGGAAAAGCTGATTTTCCACGATATCTATACCGGGGCACAGAGCGATTTGCAGCATGCCACCAGCATCTGCCGCGCCATGGTGACCCGCTACGGCATGAGCGAAAAGATCGGCACCATCTTCCTGGACAGCGAACAGGAAGTGTTCCTGGGCAACAGCTTCGCCCAGAACCGCGATTTCAGCGAAGAAACCGCCGCCGCCGTGGACCACGAGGTGGGCGATCTGCTGCGCTCCTGCTACGAGCTGGCCATGAACACCCTGAAAGAACATCAGGACAAGCTGGAAGGTCTGGCGCAGCTGCTGATCGAAAAGGAAACCCTGTCCCGCGAGGACTTTATGGCCTTTATCGACGGCGTTTCCGCCGACGCGCAGCCTGAGGAAACCGGAAAAACGGAAGAACCGGAAACAAGCCCGGAGGAAACCCAGGCATGATCCGGCCCGACCTGCACCTGCATACCACAGCTTCCGACGGCATTTTTGACGCCGAAGAAATCGCCCGCCTGGTACAGCGCGCCAACGTGACCATGTTTTCGGTCACGGATCACGACACCCTGGACGCCCTCCCCGAAGCCGCTGACGCGGCCTATGATCGGGGCCTGGCCTTTCTGCCCGGCGTGGAAGTCAGCACGGAAGGCGACGACGAGGTTCATATCCTGGGCTACGGCGTCCGCTATGACGACGAAGTGCTCTTATCCTGCTTCCGTCAGGCCGCCGAGGATCGCAAAAACCGCATTCTGGGCATGGCGGATAAGCTGAAAGCGCTGGGCATGGCCTTGCCCATTGAGGACATCCTGGCCCATGCCGGAAGCAGCCTGGGCCGCCCCCATCTGGCCCGCGCCATGATGGAGCGAGGCTATGTGGACAGCGTGCAGCAGGCCTTTGAACAATACTTGGGGAAGGGCAAACCCGCTTATTTTCCCCGCACCACCATGACCGCTGCCCAGGCTGTTTCCCTGCTGCGCGACCGCAGGGCGGTGCCCGTGCTGGCCCATCCCGGCCTGATTCATTGGCCGCTGGAGCGGCTGATGCCCATGCTGAAAGTATGGCAGGAGGCGGGCCTCAAGGGCATCGAAGTGTATCATCCCGCCAATCAGGGCAACTACCCCTATTGGGACAGGCTGGCCCGCCAGCGGGGATTGCTCGTGACCGGCGGCAGCGATTTCCACGACGGCACGTCCAGCCACGGCCAAATCGGTGAAACCGCCGATATTTGGCCCCATGCCTGCGACGACGCCTGGGCGCTGTTCCGCGCCGTAAACAAACATGCATAGCCATGAAACGCGCGTTGCCCTTGCCGCCTCGGGATCAGCGTCCCGGCAAAAGGGCAATTCGTGCTTTATGCTTTAAGGAGCAAGCCTTATGAACTATCAAGTCTATCCCCCACCGCAGCCGCCGAAAAAAAGAAAGAACGGCACGCTGATTATCCTGCTGCTTGCTGTGTTTGTTTTGGCCGCGCTGGCCGCAGCCGGCGTTTCGCTCTCCAGCTACATTCAGGAAAAGAATCGCCAGGACGCCCTGGCCGCAGAAATCGCCCCTTATCAGCAGGTTTTCCTTCCCAACCAGTATGTAGACGGCATTTCCCTGGGCGGCATGACGGCCCAGCAGGGCATCGACGCCGTGGTCAACCAGATCAAAAATCGGGAAAACGGCTGGAACCTGACCCTGTCCTATCAGAATCACGTGTTTTATACCCTGAGCTACGCCGATTTGGAAATATCCACCGATATCGCTTCCGTTTACTCCCTGCTGGAGCAGCTCTACAAGAAAGGAAAAACCGGCACCCTGGAGGAACGAAAAGCGGCGCTGGACGCCGCAATGGCGGAGCCCGTCTATGCCTACACCACCTCAAGCGATTTGAAGGAAGAACGGCTGGATTCCATTCTGAGCCAGATTCAGGCCCAGCTTTCCTATGATCCGGTGGACGCTTATCTGGTGGGCTTTTATCCCGATCAAAGCGATCCTTTCCTGATTCAGGGCGATATCCCCGGTTCCGCCCTGGATACGGAGAGCCTGAAAAACCAGATCCTGACCATGGCCCTTTCCGCACAAAGCGGCACTTTGGAGGTACAGCCCACCGCCGTTCCCGCGAATACCACCACGGCGGAGATTCGCAGTCAGGTAACGCTGATGCACAAGGCGACCACCCCTGTTTCCTCCTCTTCCACCGCCGACCGCACCGACAACATCCGCACCGCTTTTTCCCGCCTCAACGGCCAGACCGTGGCCCCCGGCAAAAAGCTCAGCTTCAACTCCGTCACCCTGGACCGCACCTTCAAAAACGGCTATAAATACGCGATTGAATACGAGCTGGGCCGGGAAAAACTGGGCATCGGCGGCGGCGTTTGTCAGGCAAGCACCACCCTGTACCTGGCCGCCCTGCAATCCAATCTGGAAATCGTCAGCCGTATTTCCCATTCCGACCCCGTATCCTATACCACCTTCGGCCAGGACGCCACCGTGGTCTACGGCAGGCACGACCTGGTGCTGCGCAACAGCAGCGAAGGCACCATCTATATCACCGCCCATGTGAAAGAAATAAAAAAGAACAAGTACGAATGTGAAGTCTGCATTTACGGGCCCAGCCTGGGCGACGGCGTCAGCTATTCCCTGCGCACCGAAACCGTGGAAATCCTGCCAGCGCCCCTGGACGATACCTACGAAAAGGATACCGATCACACCTACGTCACTTATAAAGACGAGGAACCCTACCTTGTCCGCAAGGCCCGCGATGGCATGATTAACGAAACCTATCTGCAGAAATGGCAGAACGGTGAGCTTGTTTCCGAAACCTTCGTCAGCCGGGACGAATGCAAAGCCCGCGCCAACCTGTACCTGACCGGCACGCTGAACAGGCCGGAGTGAGGACATCTCTTCTTGGGGCTTTGCCCCAAACCCCATCGGGGAGGGCGTCCCTCCCCGAACCCCGCCGACTGCGGATATTGCCTGACCTGAAAAACATACAATGTCCCGCTGCTGCGCGGATGCATCAAATCGGCCGCCTGTGCGCAAAGCGCACAGGGAAAAGCGGAAGGACAGCCGGAAAAATGAGTAAACTCATTTTTCCGCTGCCCCTCCGCTTTTCTTCTGCCCGGGAATGTGCTATTCATCCTGAAAGCTACAGGCGCATACCGTTACTTTTCAAAAGAATTTTCTGTTCGCCGGGATGGGTCCAGGGCCAAATGGCCCTGGTTCAGGGGCCTGGGGGCTGAAGAAGCCCCCCAGCGTTTCCCGCACATACAAAAACTCCCGGCATAAAGCCGGGAGACAATCGTGGAATCAGGTTCAGTTTTTCAGGGTGATCACCACATGCCGGTTGGGTTCTTCGCCCTCGGAATGGGTGGTGACGGAGGGATGATCCTGGAGCGCGCTGTGCAGGATGCGGCGCTCGTAAGGATTCATGGGCTCCAGGCTCACCTTGCGGCCCGTCTTCTGAGCGCGGTTCGCCATACGGTTAGCCAGACGCACCAGCGCTTCTTCCCGCTTGGCGCGGTAGCCCTCGGTGTCCAGGGTAACGCGGGTGTAATCGCTCTGGCCCCGGTTCACGCGCAGGCTGGTGAGGTACTGCAAGGCGTCCAGGGTTTCGCCCCGGCGTCCGATCAGGATGCCCAGGGTATCGCCGTCCATGTTCACGCGCACGTTGCCTTCTTCATCGGTGGCAACGGCCACGGATACGTTCACGCCCATGAGCTGGGTCAGCTCCTGCAGGAATTCCTGGGCGCGGCCAGCGGCGGTTTCGCGGTCCGCCTGTTCGGCGGGTACGATTTCCTTCTGTTCCACAGGTTCCTTGGGCGCTTTGGCGGCCTTGGGTTCCCGGGGCTTCTTCGCCTTGGGCGCGGGCTTTTCCGTTTCTTCGTCTTCGGCGGCTTCCTTCTTGGCCTTGGCGGGCTTAGCGGGTTTTTCCGTCTTTTCAGCTTTGGCAGCGGCCTTTTCCTGGGGCTTGGGCTGCTGCTTGGGTTCTTCATCGCCCATCGCGTCGGCCAGGATAGAATGGGCCACATTTTCAACGGGCTGGTCGTCATCCGTCAGGGTGAGGCGAACCTTCGCGGGCCGGGAGCCAAACAGGCCGAACAGGCCCTTGCTGCCTTCCTCGATCACATCCACTTTCACGTCGCTGATAGAAACGCCCAAATGCTCCAAGCCCTGGGAAATGGCTTCTTCGATCGTGCGGGCGGACACTTCATATTCTTTCATTATTTAACAGACCCCTCTCCGGCAACAGCCTGAGCTTTTTTCGTATCCTGCTTTTCCAGGTATTTGGTAATCAGTATGCTCTGAATCCACATAATCACGGTGGACGCCACCCAGTACACGGCGAAGGCCGCGTTGGAGGTCAAGCACCAGAAAACGGACAGGATGGGGAAGAAATACTTCATGAAGTTCCCCATGCCCTTGCCCTGCGCATTGGCGTCGTTCTGATTCTGATCCTGCATGGCGGGGTTGAACTTGTACTGCAGCACCTGAGAAACGCCGGCCAGAACGGGCAGCAGCAGCACGCCGTTGAACTGCTGGTACAGCGTCACGGAGAACAGGAAGAAGTTCAGCCCTTCCCAGCCCTTCACAGGCTCCACCGCCGCCACATACGCGGGCACCTGGCCCAGGGCGGTGATGATGCTCTGCACGCTGGCCTGATAAGTGCTGGCCCCGAAGTCCAGCGCGTTTTCGGATACCAGGGCGATGTTCTGGGCGATGGCCTGAAGCTGGCCTTCGGAAAGCAGATTATAGGCTTTCTGCCACACGTCCGCGGTCAATTGGTTCAGGGCCTGGGCCGTGGGCACCACGGGGGTAAAGAAGGAATCGGTCATCCAGATGTTCTTGACCCACAGGAACCGCTCCGCCGCGGTCACGATCTGTTCTTCCCCGGCCAGATACCGGAACGCCTGCATGGCCAGCTGTTCGTTGGCGATGACGCGCATGGCGCTGAACATGGCGATCATGATGGGCCAGGTCAAAAGCAGCGGCAGGCACCCGGACAGGGGATTGTAGCCTTCCTTGCGCATCAATTCCGCCTGCTTCTGCTGGAATTTCTGCTTGTCGTTGCCGTATTTCCGCTGCAGCTCGTTCATCTTGGGCTGAATGGCGCTCATCTTGCGCATGCCTTTGCGGCTCTTGTAGTCGAAGGGCAGGCAGATCATGCGGATCAGCAGAGTAAACAGGATGATGGACACGCCGTAATTGCCGACCACGCTGTTGATGCCCACCAGCACGTTGTACAGAAAGTCATTTATGGCATTCAAGGATTCTCGTCCCTCCTAATGATAGCGCTGGGTGCTTCCGGCACCGGGTCGTATCCTCCCTTAGCAAAGGGATTGCAGCGCAGGATGCGCTTCATGGCCATGGCGCCGCCCCGGGCCGCCCCGAAGCGTTCGATGGCCGTCTGCGCGTATTCCGAGCATGTGGGGATGTAGCGGCAGGCCGGTTTCGCATGGGGGCTGATATTCCGCTTGTAGAACCGGATCAGAAACAGCATCAGTTTTTTCATTGCTTTTCTTCCTGATACAGGCCCTGCTTTCTGAGCAGGTATTTGAGAGCCCCGCTCAGCCTTTGGTAATCCGCCTCGGCGGACGGCTCCCGGGCCGTGACCACGTACATGCCTTTTTTCAGGCCCGACAGCTCCAGACGGAACGCTTCCCGCAGGCGGCGCTTCACCCGGTTCCTGGTCACCGCGTTGCCGATTTTTTTGCTTACCGCAAATCCGGCCAGCAGCCTGCTGCCCTTCACGTAACCCAGCGAGATTTCCCTGCAGCCGCATCCTTTTCCTTTTTTGTATACATATCGGAACTGCCCGTTTTTTCGCAGGCGATACTGCTTTTCCATCTCTTCCTCCGGGCGGAATTACGCAAGAACAAACCCGCCCCCACAGGTCAGACTCTTCTGGCAAGCGGCAGGGGGCGGGCTAAGCCATGCAATGCAAGAAAGACGGAACGATCGGATCAGACCGTCAGTTCCTTCCGGCCGCGGTTGCGGCGGCGGGACAGCACGCGCCGTCCGTTCTTGGTGCTCATGCGGGCGCGGAAACCGTGCACCTTATTGCGCTGGCGTTTCTTGGGCTGATAAGTACGTTTCATGATGGCAACAACTCCTTCTAAGTTTCAAAATGCCGGTTTCGGCATTCAGCTTGCGCATTGTGATCAGATCGCCACAAAAACAGCTATTATAGTATAGCCGTCCGGCGGCAAGATGTCAAGGGATTTTCCGAATTATTCATACAGTTTTTTCCGAATTATTCCGAATTATTCATACAGTTTTTGCTGCGAGTTTTTGCTTCGTTTCGGGTACAAAACCGAATTCCTTGTGTATGCGCCGCTTTTATGCTATAATCCTGACGTGTTATCCACTCCGCAGCGAAGCGCCATTAGGCGGGAAACCCGGCCGGTTTCCCCGCTGCCCCACGGCCCTGCGCCAAAGTTCATGCTACGGTGATAGAAATGACGGAAAACAAAAACATCCTGATGGCCCAAAGGATCGCCGCCGAGGTCCGCAAAGCGGGCGGACGCACCTATTTTGTGGGCGGCTTCGTCCGCGATTTGCTGATGGGCCGGGAAAACAAGGACATCGATATCGAAGTGCACGAAATCCCCGTATCGGCCCTGGAAGCCATTCTGGACGGCCTGGGCGAGCGGCTCACCATGGGCGCCAGCTTCGGCGTGATGGGCCTGCGCCATTATGATCTGGATATCGCCATGCCCCGCTCGGAGGTGGCGACAGGCCGGGGGCATAAGGATTTTGCAGTGTTCGTCGATCCTTTTTTGGGCGCGGAAAAGGCGGCACGCCGCCGGGATTTTACCGTGAACGCCATGATGCAGGACGTGCTGACCGGGGAGGTACTGGATTTTTTCGGCGGACGGGAGGATTTAGCCCGCAAGCGCATCCGGCACGTGGACGACCTGACTTTCACGGAAGACCCCCTGCGTGTGTTCCGCGCGGCGCAGTTTGCCGCCCGCTTCGGCTTCACCGTGGCGGAAGAAACCACGGCGCTTTCCGCCGGAATGGACGGGACGGCCCTGGCGGGCGAGCGCGTGATGGGCGAATTGGAAAAGGCCCTGCTGAAAGCGTCAACGCCCTCTGTGTTTTTTGAGGAATTGAAAAAAATGCGTCAGCTTTCCTGCTGGTTTCCGGAGCTGGAAGCCCTGTCCGGCGTTCCTCAGCCCCCCGTCCATCATCCGGAAGGGGATGTATGGACGCATACCATGCAGGTGCTGGACGAAGCGGCGGCGCTGCGGGAAGAAGCGCGGGAACCCCTGTGGTTCATGCTGGCCGCCCTGTGCCACGATTTTGGAAAAGCCGCCGCCACGGAGGAAATCAACGGCGCGCTGCACGCCTACGGCCACGAACGGCTGGGTCTCCCCCTGGCCCGGCGGTTTTTGGGGCGGATCACCAGCGAAGTGAAGCTGACCAAATATGTGCTGAACATGACGGAGCTGCACATGCAGCCCAACAATAAAGCCCGGGAAGCCTCCCATGACAAGGCCTTTATGACGCTGTTTGATCAGTCCGTATGCCCGGAAGATCTGCTGCTGCTGGCAAAGGCCGACCATATGGGCCGCCTTGGCCCCGGGATGCGTCGGGAACCCGCAGCGGCAGCCTACGCGGAAACGGAACACAGGCTGCGGGAAATGCTGGCGCTGTATCAGGACAGAATGAACCGGCCTTATGTGATGGGCCGTGATCTGATCGCGGCGGGGATGCAGCCCGGCCCCCTGATCTCCGAAGCGCTGGCCTACGCCCATAAGCTCCGCCTGGCGGGCGTTTCCAAGGAGGAACAGCTCAGGCAGACCCTGGGGGTATATGCGAAAAACGGTGCAGAAAGGAAAGTGACGCGTCCATGATCGATATCACCCTGCTGGGCACGGCGGCGCTGATGCCGCTGCCCGATCGGGCGCTGACCGCCGTTTTTTTGACCTGCGCCGGACGTTCCATTCTGTTCGACTGCGGCGAGGGCACCCAGACCGCCGCCCGAAAAGCGGGCGTCAGCCTGATGAAAACGGATCTGATCGCCTTGACGCACTACCACGGCGATCATATTTTCGGCCTGCCGGGGCTTTTGCAAACGCTGTACAGCCTGGGGCGCACAGAACCGCTGTACATTACCGGCCCCGCGGGGCTTCAGGAGGAGCTTGCGCCCATTTTGAAGCTTGCGGGCTGGATGCCCTATGAAATCGTGCTGCTTCCGTTTCCGGAAGAGGGTCTGCGTCCGGAAACCCTGGCAAAAGGATGGCCCACGGAAGCGAAGCTCACCGCCTTCCCCACGGAACACCGGGTGCCCAGTCAGGGGTACTGCTTTACCCTCAGCCGGGCGGGGAAATTCCTGCCGGAGAAAGCCAAGGCCCTGGGCGTGCCCATGAACCAATGGAGCCTGCTCCAAAAGGGACAAAGCATAACGGTAAACGGCACCGTTATTGACCCCGATCAGGTGCTGGGTACGCCGCGAAAGGGCCTGAAATTCGTATTCTCCGGGGACACCGCAGCCTGTCCCGCCCTGATCGACGGGGCGTCAGACGCCGATCTTTTCATCAGCGAAGCCACCTACGGCGAAAACGAGCAGGCCGCGCTGGCTGTGGATCACGGGCATATGAACTTCGCCCAGGCCGCTTCTATTGCCGCGCAGGCCCATGTGAAGCGGCTGTGGCTGACCCATTATTCTCAGATGATCGAAGACCCGGCGGAGTATCTTCCCAACGCCGCTTCCATCTTCCCAAACGCCGTATGCGGCGAGGACGGCATGCGCCTTTCCCTGCGATTTGAAAACGAATAGTTTTCCTTTCTCCGTCAAGCCTGCCCGCAAATAAACGGGCAGTTTTTTCATTTTCCGCATAAAAACCGCCTGTTTTCCGCATACTGTGTGCAAAAACACAGAAAGGACAGCCGGGGATGGAAGAAAGCGCCTGGGAGCCTTTACAGGACGGCGTAATCACGGATCAATACGCCCGCAATGTGCAATTGATCCGGGAAGCCGCCCATTCGGATGAAAGCGAGGACGTGATCCTGCGTCAATTTGAGGCTATGGGGCAAAAGGCCGCCCTGCTGTATGTGGACGGGCTGGCCGATGGTGAAACCCTCCAGCGCTTCCTGCTGGATCCCCTGCTGAAAACCTCCCCGCCCGCAGACGATACGCCCTTGGATACCTATTTGACCCAACAGGTGCTTCCCTTAGCTTCCATTACGCCCACGGCCCAGCTTTCCACGGTGCTGAACCGGGTGTTCAGCGGGGACGCCGCCCTGATCGTGGATACCATGCCCGGGGCGCTGATCGCAGACGCCAAGGGCTTTGTGAAGCGCGGCGTCAGCGAACCGGTGAACGAATCGGTGGTGGCGGGGCCTCACGAGGGGTTTACGGAATCCCTGCGGGACAATACGGTGCTGCTGCGCCGTCTGCTTCGCACCCCCGCGCTCATCAGCGAACAGATGGCCGTTGGGAACAAAGTGCCCGTGCGGCTGTGCATGCTGTACCTGGACGGCGTGGCCCGAAAGGAAAACGCGGAGGAAACGCGCCGCCGGATCATGGGCTGCAATGTGGATTACGTGGCCAGCTTAGGCATGCTGGAACAATTGATCGAGGACAGCCCCTTTGCCCTGCTGCCCCAGGCCGTGGCGACAGAGCGCCCCGACCGGGCGGTGAGCTTCCTGAACGAAGGGCAAATCGTGCTGCTGATGGAAAACGCGCCCCAAGCCCTGGCCCTGCCCGCCGGCTTCCTGCACTTTTTCCACGCGCCGGACGATTCCGCCCTACGCTGGCAGTACGGCACCTTCCTGCGGCTGCTGCGCATGATCGGTATGTGCATATCCCTTTTGCTGCCCGCCGTTTTCATCGCGCTGACCGTGTACCACCCGGAGGGCATGAGCCTGTCCCTGCTCACCTCGGTGATCGAAAGCCAGGCCAAGGTGCCCCTTTCCCTGTTTCCCTCTTTGCTGATGATGCTGCTGGTTTTCAGCCTCATCAACGAAGCGGGCATCCGGGTGCCGGGGGCTATGGGGGCCAGCCTGTCCATCGTGGGCGGGCTGATTTTGGGCCAGGCGGTGGTAGAGGCGGAGCTGATCAGCCCGCTGGTGCTGATCGTGGTAGCGCTGAGCGGCCTGGGCAGCTATGCCGCGCCCTCTTTTTCCCTGACGCTTTCCATCCGCATCGCTCAGCTTGCCCTGGCCGTCGGCGCGGGCACAGGAGGTTATTTGGGTATGACGCTGGTGCTGTTCTGCTTGCTGCTCCGCTGGTTCCGCATAACCAGCTTGGGCCACCCCTATTTTTCCCCCTTCGCGCCCAAGCGCCCCGCCAACCCGGACGGCGCGGTGCGTATGCCCGTCTGGCGGCAGCGGCTGCGGGGGGCCATGGCCGACCCCTTTCATATGAACAAAGTTTCCGGTCCCATGCGCGCCTGGGATCAAAACAAGGAGAAGCCGTAATGGGACAAACCACAACCACCGTTCACAGCCCGTCGCAGATGATCGCCCAGCGGCGGACGGCGTCCCTGCGGGACAAAAGCGGCCTGAACGCCCTGAGCGTGTACGCCCAGCTTTGCGTCGGCTTTTCCCTGTACCTGTACGGGCAGGTAAGCACGCCGGGGTATCTGTCCGCCCTGCTGACGGCGCCGTTATTGCTGCTGTTTTTCCTGCCTGCCCGGTTTCTGGCCCGAAGAAAAAAACCGGGTATTTCTGTAACTGTATCGGCGGCGGGAGCCAATGGTTCAAAAATCTTTTTCCTTTGCTTTTCCCTGCTGCACCTCCTGGACGCTCAGCTGGCCTTTTTTACCCTGTGCGCCGTAGTGCGGGACGTGATGCCCGATTTCGAGCGGACGGCTGTGGCCCTGGCATCCGCGCTGTTCTGCGCTTTGGGCGGCGGAGAGGACGAGGGCCTGAGCCGCCTTTCCCGGCCCCTCAAATGGCTGATCGGGGCGCTGCTTTTGTACTGCGTCGTCATCGCAGTGCCCCACGGCAGGGCGGCCCATTTCTTCCCGCTGCTGGGCTACGGCCCCGCTTCCATCCTGGGCGGGACGCTGTGGATCAGCGGCGCGGTCGCCTCCGCCGTGTGGCCGCTGCTGACCCGGGAGGATACCGAACCGCCCCGGCGTTTTTTCCTCACCCTGCGCGCGCCCCTGCTGGCGCTGGCTTTGGGCATCGTCACCTATTTGGCTTCCGTGTGGCTCATGCCGGTATATGTGATGCAAAGGCCGGAAAGCCTTGGCTGGCGCATGCTGCTCCTGGTGCATATGACCCCCTCGGTGCCCGCCTGGAGCATGGAGGTGATCCCAGGCCGCCAAGGCGCTTTCTCAATTTGGCGGAAAGCAAAAAACGCCGCGGTTTCTCACCGCCGCGCTGCTGTTTCTGCTGGTTCCCGCCTGCATCATGGACCCGGACGGCGCGCAGGAAATGCTGACCGCCGCCGCGCCCTGGCGGGCCGCCGTTTCCCTTCTGCTTTTGATTTTGCTTTGCTTATGCAGCCTGATCCGGAACGGAAAGAAAGCGGACGCGGGTGATTTCCCATGAAGCGCCTGCTGTGTGTTCTTCTGCTCCTTTGCTGTTTCTTTTCCGGCTGTACCGGGCGGAACGTGGAGGAAGAGCTGCTGGTGATCGTGCTGGCCATTGACCGCATCGCGTCGGGAAACGTGACGGTTGCTGTGAAGGTGCCCGCCAATACGTCCGCCGCCGGAAACAGCGAGGAAGACGGACAAGGGCAGTCGGGTTATATGCAGCTGGAAGCCACGGGCCACAGCTTCACCGACGCAATATCCATGCTGAACGCCACCACCCCCCGGCGGCTGAATTTTTCCCAAGTGCGGGAGGTGGTCATCGGGGACGAGGCTGCCCGGCAGCGGGACTTCGCCCAATTGCTCACACAGATCGACGCCCTGCCCCGATTCCGATGCTCCGCCGCCGTCATCATCTGCCGGAGCAGCGCCCTTTCATTTGCTGAAAATCAAAAGCCCATCGTGGGCATGCGGCTGAGCCGCTATGCGGAAAACACCCTGGCGAACTATGCCGGAAAGGGCTTTACCCCCGATACCGACCTGTGCGCCGGGCGGCGGGATCTGTGCGGCAGCTTCCGTGATCCCCTGTTCATTCTGGGCGACGTGAACGATTTTTCCGGCGCGGACGAACCCAACGCGGAAAACTCCCTTTCAGCCGAAGCGGGCGCTTTGCCCCGGCAGAGCATCGAAGCCGTGGAAATGTTCGGGGCCGCCGCCACGGACGGCGTTTCCGTATGCGGGTATCTGACCGGCTACGAAATGGCGCTGCTGCATCTGATGGGCGGCCATGTGGAAGCCCTCGCCGTGCAGGCAGAAGGCGCGCCCCTGCACGTTACCGCTTCCGGCCCTGCCGCCCTTTCGGTGGACGTAACGTCCTCCCCCGCCGTGCTGCGGGTCGATCTTCGCTGCGAAGCCAAATATCCCCAAGGCAGTCAAGTAAGCGAAACCGCCGTGCAGGCGCTGCTGGAGCGGGATATTCTGTCCCTCATCGCCCATTTGCAGGCCCTGCGCTGCGACGGCGTCGGCTTCGGGCAAACCGCTGTTCGGCGCTTTCTCACCGTGCAGGACTGGGAAGCCTTCGGCTGGCGGGATGTTTATGCCGCCGCACAGGTTCAGGTGAGCGTCAAAGTGCGTCTAAGAGGAAGCTGAAATTTAGAGTTGGGAGTTGGGAGTTGAGAGTTGAGATTCACACGTTGAGAGTACAGAGTACAGAGAACAGAGTACAGATTTATTTTGTCCGTCCTGCCGATTCTGCCAGTATCGCCCATACAATCTCAACTCTCAACTCTTAACTCTGCACTCTGTACTCTGTACTTTGTACTCTGCCCTCTGCGCTCTGCTCTAAAGTCTGGCCAGCGCCCATAAGGCAGCATATCCCGGCAGCCCCAAAATGCTGGAAAAAAACAGGTTCACTCCGTTCAGCCCGATCCCGCCCAGGCTGCCGCTGACCCACAGCAGCGCAAACGCCCAGAATACCCGCTGTCCCCAGCGGCAGCCCCGGCTTTTGGGCGAATAAAAAACGGAAATCAGCCACAGTACCGAAAGCAATCCAGCCGTCAGTCCCACCATGATCCAATGAGCCGTATCCATGCGCATCCCTCCCCGCCCGAACCTATGCGCGATGATTGACATTTATGCGCGGGAGGTGTAAAATATCCGGGTATTCTTTCCATGATTTGGAGGTAAGCACCATGGGCATCATTCCGTCCCGCAATTTGGAAGATCAGCGCCGTGAGGAAAACGGCATCGTATATTTTGACCGGGGCACCGTCACCGGCAAGAACGGCCGGAAATACGACCGTTTCGCCATCCAGACCCACTTCGTCCAGCGGGGCGAAAGCCAGAAGGAACTGGTGGAAAAATACGTGCGGCCTTTGTATAAAGAGGGCGACGTGCTGTCCTTCGGCGCGAAGGTCATGTGCATGTGCGTGGAGAGCGTGAAAACCCGGGATGAAGTGAAGCCCGGCTTCTGGGCCAACCTGCTGTGGCGCTTCGCGGGCATCAACCATACGGGCGTGGGCATGCACGAGCCCTACAAGCTGCAATTGGTCATCGATATCTGCGGCCTGCCCCGGGTGCTGCTGGCCACCTTCCTTTCCGCCGTGACCAAGCCTTTCGGCGTGCATGGCGTGTTCTACAAGGTGTGCGGCAAGGGCGTGGGCGGCATCGACGGCTTCTATTTCCGTTCCAGCTTCGACGTATACAAGGAAATGGCCCTCATTAACCCCAGCAACCCCGTGGAGCTGTGCGATCAGCTTTACAAGGAAACGGGCATTCCCGTGGTGCTCATGGACGCCAACGACCTCCAGCGGGATCAGCTGGGCAAGTGCAAAGGCTTCCCCCTGACCGACGAAGAAATTCAGGACGCCATGCAGGACAACCCCTCCGGCCAGGGCGACGAGCTGACGCCGCTCATTTTGATTCGTCCCCTTTCCTGATTTTTGCACATCTTCTCTCCGATGATTGCATCGGAGAGATTTTTTTGCTATAATCCTACGTGGTTTCCCATTACGCACGATGCAGGAGGACAGCGCCTTATGCCGCAGGACAACACCGGTTATCTTTCCCCCTTTTCCACCCGCTACGCCAGCCAGGAAATGCAGTACCTGTTTTCCGCTCAGAACAAATTTTCCCTGTGGCGGAAGCTGTGGATCATCCTGGCCGAAGCGGAGCAGGAATTGGGCCTGCCCATTACCGACGAACAAATCAACGAAATGCGCGCCCATGTGGACGACATCGATTTTGACCGCGCGGCGGAATATGAAAAAAAGCTGCGCCATGACGTGATGGCCCACATCCACGCCTGGGGCGAACAGTGCCCTACGGCCCGGCCTATCATTCATTTGGGCGCGACGAGCTGTTATGTGGGCGACAACGCCGACGTATTGATTCTGCGGGACGCCCTGCAGCTCATCCGCAAGCGGCTGATTGCCGTGATCCGGGCCCTTTCCGGCTTTGCGGAAACCTACGCGGGCCTGCCTTGCCTGGCCTTCACCCATTTCCAGTCCGCCCAGCCCACCACCGTGGGCAAGCGGGCCACCCTCTGGCTCAATGATTTAACGCTGGATCTGGAAGAAATCGATTTCTGCCTGTCCACCTTAAAGCCCCTGGGCTGCAAGGGCACCACAGGGACCCAGGCCAGCTTTGTGGAGCTGTTTCACGGGGACGACGAAAAAATCCGGGCCATTGATCCCCTGATCGCCAAAAAAATGGGCTTTGAAAAAGCGGTGCCCGTTTCCGGCCAGACCTATTCCCGGAAAACGGACAGCCGCATCCTGAACGCCCTGTCCCAGATCGGCCAGAGCGCCCACAAGTTCGCCAACGACATCCGCCTGCTGGCCCACAAAAAGGAGATTGAGGAGCCCTTTGAAAAGAACCAGATCGGCTCCTCCGCCATGGCCTACAAGCGCAACCCCATGCGCTCCGAGCGCATGACCGCCCTCTCCCGTTTCCTGATCGCCAATGCCCAGAACGGGGCCATGACCGCCGCCGAACAGTGGTTTGAGCGCACGCTGGACGACAGCGCCAACCGCCGCCTGTCCCTGGCCGAAGGATTCCTGTGCTGCGACGCGGTGCTGTCCCTGTACCTGAACATCGCTTCCGGTCTGGTGGTGTACGAAAAAGTGATCGAAAAGCACCTCAGGGAAGAGCTGCCCTTCATGGCCACCGAAAATATCATGATGGACGCGGTGGAACGGGGCGGCGACCGGCAGGAGCTGCACGAACATATCCGCGTTCACTCCATCGCCGCCGCCAACGCGGTGAAAATGGAGGGCAAGCCCTGCGA
>CACWWM010000016.1 GCA_902764565.1 uncultured Eubacteriales bacterium | reverse complement strand
TGCAGATTTACAACAGCCAGACCCGCAAAAAACAGGAATTTGTGCCCCTGCATCCCGGCAAGGTGAGCATTTACGCCTGCGGCCCCACGGTATACGATTATTTCCACATCGGCAACGCCCGGCCCTTCATCACCTTCGACGTGCTGCGCCGGTATTTTGAGCACCGGGGCTATGAAGTGACCTTCGTGCAGAATTTCACCGACATCGACGACAAGATGATCAAACGCGCCAACGCCGAGGGCATCACCGTGAAGGAGCTGGGCGACCGCTTCATCAAGGAATACTACCAGGACGCCCAGGCCCTGGGCATCCGGCCCGCCACGGTGCACCCCCGGGCCACGGAGCACATCGGGGAGATTATTCATCTGGTGAAAACCTTGCAGGACAAGGGCTACGCCTACGAAGTGAACGGCGACGTGTACTTCGACGTGGAAAAAGACCCCGGCTACGGCAAGCTGTCCGGCCAGAACCTGGACGATCTGGAAGCGGGGGCCCGCATCGACGTGGACGACGTGAAGCACAATCCCGCCGACTTCGCCCTGTGGAAGGCCCAGAAGCCCGGCGAACCCGCCTGGAAATCCCCCTGGGGCATGGGCCGTCCCGGCTGGCACATCGAGTGCAGCGCCATGAGCATGAAGTACCTGGGCGAAACCTTCGATATCCACGCGGGCGGCAAGGATCTGCTGTTCCCCCACCATGAAAACGAAGTGGCCCAGAGCGAATGCGCCACCGGCAAGCCCTTTGCCCGGTACTGGATGCACAACGGCTTCATCAACATCGACAACGAGAAAATGAGCAAATCCCTGGGCAATTTCTTCACCGTGCGGGACATCGTGAAGGAATACAACCCCGAGGACGTGCGCATGTTCATGCTGTCCGCCCACTACCGTTCCCCCATCAATTTCAGCCGGGACATGATGGCCCAGGCCCACGCCAGCCTGCAAAGGCTGTACACCGCCCGGGAGCATCTTTTGTTCCTGCAGAAGAACGCCAAGGATCAGCCGCTTACCGCCGACGAAGAAGCGCTGCTGGCCCGCGTGAAGGAATACGCCGACCGCTTCGACGCCGCCATGGACGACGACCTGAACACCGCCGACGCCCTGGGCGCCATCTTTGAGATCGTGAAGGACTCAAACGTGAGCCTGAACGAGCAGAGCGCCAAGGCCGCCGTGGACGGCGTGCTCAAAACCCTGCTGGAGCTCACCGGCGTGCTGGGCCTGCTTATGAAGAAGGCCGACGAGGGGGGCTTGCCCGCCGAAATTCAGCAGATGGCCGACGAGCGCGCCCAGGCCCGCAAGGAAAAGAACTGGAAGCGCAGCGACGAGCTCCGCGACGCCCTGGCCGCCGCCGGGTATCTGGTGAAGGACACTCCCCAGGGACAGAGCATCACGAAGCTGTAACCGACTGTTTACGAAAGCCGCCGCCCACGGACCGTGAGCGGCGTATTTTTTTCCGTATATTTTTCCGAAGCTGTTGCATCCCCGGAAAGAATCTGGTATGATAAAAGCAGATATCAGGTATGCTTTTTTGTCGCGAAAAATGATTTCTCCCAAGGCGGAAAAAGCAAAAGAAGGAGGCGTGCGGCGTGTATTCGGCGGAATACTTATCCACATACCCGTATTTTCAGAACACGCTGGAAAGCGTGCCCCTGTCCGCGGTGCACGATTCCCTGACGGGGCTGATTTCCAGGAAGTACATACTGGAATTCATCCGCGATCTGATCGAGCGCCTGGTTCCCTTCACCTTGGGGATCATCGACCTGGACAACTTCAAGACCGTCAACGATCATTACGGCCACGCCACCGGCGACGGCGTGCTGGCGCAGCTGGGCCAGGCCCTGCGGGACTGCGTGGGCCGGGACGGCCTGGCCGGGCGCTTCGGCGGGGACGAATTGCTGCTGGTCTATTTCAAGAGCAACGATTACAATCATATCCACGATTATTACGCTTCGCTTTTTTCCGGCGGGAGTCTGCTCCGCCGCAGCTACACCGTAAACGGCCACCGCCTGTTTATCACCGGCACGGTGGGCTGCGCCGCCTGCCCCGAGGACGCCAGGGATTTCGATACCCTGTTCGCCAAGGTGGACAAGGCCCTGTACCGCGGCAAATCCAAGGGCCGCAACTGCTTTATCATCTATGTGGAAGGCAAGCACGGCCATCTGGAAATCCCCAAGCTTGCCAAGCGCAGCCTGTACGATACCCTCCGGGAAATGGACGAAGCCTTTGACCAGGACGGAGAAACCGAAGAAAAGCTGCGCTGGGCTTTCGTGCCCATTCGGGAAAACCTGCGCATGAGCACCCTGATGTATCTGGACGGCGCGGGCGCGCTCCGGGACGTGATTTCCGGCCAGGATCTGGGCGTGACCGGCCACGTGGATTACCTGATGGAAAACGGGCTGTACGCCCCCTATAACCTGTCCGAATGTTACGACGCGAACCGCGGCCTGGCCATGGCCCTGGTGAAAGCGGGCTACGAATCTGCCCTGTTTTTCCGCCTGGAGGGCAAGGAAAAAGGCCCGCGCTGCCTGATCCTGTGCCCGGAGCCCCATACCATGCACATCTGGCAGGACGAGGAACGCTGCGCCGCTTTTTTCCTCGCCCGGCTGCTGAACGATGCGGAAAAGTAAATTCACGCGCTCTTTTCGCCGCGCCGCCTGAAAAACGGCATATTTTTTTCATTTTTTGCTATATATCTTAATTTTTTATTGCCAACCCATGGATATTTTGGTATAATATTGGTCGACTAATCGGAATATTGGTGGCCGGCCCTGCCGGCGTGCCGCCGTATATAAGGAGACGGGTATGTACCAGAGAAAAAATCGGGGATGGTCCCAGCATTTGGACTTTATGGCCCTGGATATTGCGGCGCTGGAAATATCGCTGCTGTTCGCGTTCCTGACCCACGTGGGCTTTTCCAATATGATCGGGCGGCGCATGTTCTGGGGTTCGTTTATTTTCCTGCCCATTCTGGATGTGGCCATCATGGTGGTGGCGGACACCTACCACGGCGTGATTCGCAGAAGCCCGTACCAGGAATTGTCCCGGATGCTGAACCAAACCACCTACCTGGCCCTGGTTTTCGGCGCGTTCCTGATTATGAACGAAGCCGATCTGGCGGGCTCCAGCTACGTTTTTTTCCAGACGCTGCTGAGTTACGTCGTTTTGAGCTTCATCGGCCGAAGCCTTTGGAAAGGCCATTTGCAGCGCCGACTGCACATCCGCAACCGCACGGGCCTGCTGGTGGTGGCCAAGCGCGAACGCCTGCGCGACGTGGTGACGGAGCTGGTGAACCACAATTACAGCCTTTACCGCATTGTGGGCGCGGCCCTGCTGGACGAGAACGTGAAGCTTCGGGAAGAAGACAAGGTGCTGCGGCACATCAAGCGGGGCGATACGGAGCTGGAAAGCCTGCCGGTGGTCGCCACGGGCGACAATCTGGTCCCCTACCTGGTCACCAACTGGGTGGACGAAATTTACCTGGACGCGCCGGACGAAATGCCCATCGACCTGATCGACCAGATCATCAGCATGGGCATCACGGTGCACCTGAGCCTGAACAATCTGGAACGCATCGTGGCCCGGCACAAGGACATCGAATGGATCTGCGGCCAGGCCGCCCTGACGGTGAGCTTAGGCTACATTTCAGGCCGCGACCTGTTCCTGAAACGCCTCATGGACGTTACCATCGGCTCCATCGGCTGCCTGATTACCGGGCTGCTGACGCTGGTGCTGGGGCCCATGATCTATCTTGCTTCCCCCGGCCCTATCTTCTTCCACCAGACCCGCATCGGCGAGAACGGCCGGAAGTTTGAAATGTACAAATTCCGCAGCATGTACATGGACGCGGAAAAGCGCAAGCAGGAGCTGGCCAAGGCCTCGGGCCAGGAAAACGAGCTGATGTTCAAGCTGGAGCACGACCCCCGCATCATCGGCATGAAGCAGAAAAAGAACGGCAAATGGAAAAAGGGCGTGGGCGGCTGGATCCGCGATTTGTCCCTGGACGAATTTCCCCAGTTCATCAACGTGGTCAAGGGCGATATGAGCCTGGTGGGCACCCGTCCCCCCACGGTGGACGAATGGGAGAACTATAAGCCCGCCTACCGGGCGCGCATGTCCACCCGCCCCGGCGTGACCGGTCTGTGGCAGGTGAGCGGCCGCAGCAAGATCCGGGATTTCGACCAGGTGGTGCAGCTGGACCGGGAATATATCGAAAACTGGTCGCTGAAGCTGGACTGGCAGATTCTCGGTAAAACGGTGCTGGCGGTCATCACCCGGAAAGGCGCCATGTAAGCGAGGGAGAGTTGAGCGCGGAGAGCTGAGCGTTGAGATAAGATGGCGCGTTCATTTGGATTTATGAACAGAGCGGCTATTTCAATCTCAGCTCTCCACTCCTAACGCTCAACTCTTTTTTTATGCGTCATAAACCCCATAGCTCCTTCATACCATAGCGCGAGGACAACGTGAAGGAGTGTGCGGCCATGAAAAAATGGAAATGGAAGCTGAATATTCGCCGGGTGGACGTGGAAAGGATGCTGGTGCTGTGCGCTTCGGCGCTGGTGGTGGCCCTGGCCCTGCGCCAGGAGGAGCCCGCCGTTTCCTATGAGAGCGCGGCCCTGAGCGGCGCATCCACCCGATCGGAAACCACGGTGCTCACGGCGGCGGAAACCCAGCCCACCGTGGTGTATTACCAGGACGGGGAAGGCTATCTGGTGCCCGTGACCCGGCAGGTAGACAAAACGGACGGCATCGCCAAGGCCACATTGAACCTGATGGTGCAGAGCAGCGCCAACGATTTGGCGGCGGCGCGGCTGGGCCTGAAAACCACCGTGCCCGAGGGCGTGAAATTCGATCTGGACATCGCGGGCGGCAAAGCCCGGGTGGACTTATCCAAGGAAGCGCTGAACTGCAAGAACGCCGAGCAGGAAATCATGATGGTGCAGTCCGTCGCCCAGACCTTGTGCGCCTTTGACACGGTGGACGAGGTTTCCTTCCTCTTTGACGGCCAGAAGCGCAGCAAGCTCACCTGGGGCACCGACGTAAGCGGCGCTTTCACCGGGGATCAATTGAACCTGGAAAGCGTGGAAACCGCGGCGGGCAGCGGCGCCGTGCAGCTTTATTTTCCCTCCTCCACCGGGCGCATGCTGGTGCCCGTCACCCGCGCCGTCTTTTCCGACGCGGACGTGACTACCGCCATGCTGGAGCTGGTGAAGGGCCCCAAGGCGGACAGCGGCCTTTCCGCCCCCCTGCCCAAGGACTGCGGCTTGCTGGGCGTGAACATGAAGGACGGCGTGGTCACCGTCAACTTTACCCGTCAGTTCATGGACGCCGTGCAGGGAGAAAACGGCATCCAGGCCCTGCGCGCCATCATGTTCACCGCCGCCCAGTTTCCGGGCGTCAAGCAGGTGAAAATCGCCGTGGAGGGCGAGCCCTATCAGCCCCCGGAAGCCGCCACGACTACCTTTTTGAACCAGGATTCCGAGATCATGACCTATTATCCCGGCGTGATCGAGATGGATTGAAGAAGTATTGCAGATATTCTGGGGGGAAACCGCTCTTTGGAAGCCAAAGAGCGGTTTCCCCCCAGACCCCCTTTCCGAGAAAGCTGTAAAGAACACAGTCTGAGAACGCAGAGAACCGTCCCCAGTGTTTCTCGTAACCCCAAAGCAACCGGCGGCGTCTTTTTGGAAAGCATACACATAAAAATTCGCCATGAGAGGGTCCAGGGGCATCATGCCCCTGGTGCGGGGTCTGGGGCCGCGGAGGCCCCAGCATAACCCCGCTTTCTGTTTTTCTTGACACAGCGCGATGCTTTCCTTATAATGGGAGCTGCAAGAAAAGTCCATCCAGGCCAGCCGCCGCGTTTCTTCCCATCGGAGAGGGAAACGCGGGCGCGTTTGGGTGGAAGCGTTGAAAAAGTGAACAGAAAGGGGCGGAACGAATGAACATTCGTCGGTGTTTATCGTGGCTGCTGGCGCTGCTGCTGGCGGTTTCCGCGCTGGCGGGCGCGTGCGCGGAGGAAGAATACTTCCTGGAGAAAGAGCCTGGCTGCCGTCAGCTGACGCTGTACTGGCATGATCCCGACGCGGATTACAGCAAGTGCGACGTGTGGGTGTGGTTCCCCGGCAAGGACGGCAGCGGCACGCTGTTTTATCCCTGCGATTACGGCGTGAAATGCATGGTGAACGTGCCGGAGGACGTGAGCGAGGTCGGCTTCATCGTGCGCAAAAACTGCTCCGATCCGGGCGCCAAATCCTGGGGCAGCGCCACCAAGGACGTGGAGGAAGACCGCTTCGCCGTGATGACCGGGGCAGATACGAAAATTTATCTGCTGCCCGGCGACAGCATGCAGTATACCAGCCCGGACGGCGGCAAGACCCTGAACGCCATCCGCAGCTTCACCCTGGCGGGCATCGTGTCGGCCTCGGAAATCAGATACTTCATCAGCCCGGCGTGCAGGCTGGATCTGGATCAGGTGCACGTGCGGCAGGACGGAAAAGACCTGAACATCGTCAAGCTCTCCAGCCGGAACAATAACGTGGTCACCGGCGTAATCACGGTAGAAGGGGAACTGGACATGAGCAAAACCTACACCGTGGCAATCGACGGCTACGGTGAAATCGCCGCCGTGCCCACGGACATCTTCGACAGCGCCGCCTTCGTGCGGGATTATACCTACGACGGGGACGACCTTGGCGCGGTGATCCGGGGCGAAAACACCGTGTTCAAGGTATGGGCCCCCACCGCTTCCTCCGTAAAGCTCAACCTGTTCAAGGACGGCGGCGAGGGCGAAGCCTATGAAACCGTGGACATGACCAGGGCCGAAAAGGGCGTGTGGACGGCCACGGCGGCCTGCGGCCACGGCGTCTACTACACCTACACCGTGACCACCGCCGTGGGCGCCCAGGAGGCGGTGGACCCCTACGCCAAAGCCGTGGGCGTGAACGGCAACCGGGGCATGGTGATCGACCTTGCCTCCACCGACCCGGAGGGCTTCCGGGACGGCAAGTATTACGATCAGATCGACACCTACGGCGACGCGGTGATCTGGGAAGTGCACGTGCGCGACTTTTCCAACACCCTTACTGCTTCCAAGTACCCCGGCAAATATCTGGCCTTTACGGAAACGGGGCTGACCAACGCAAGCGGCGTGCCCGCGGGCATGGATTACCTGAAGCAATTGGGCGTCACCCACGTGCATCTGCAGCCGGTGTACGATTACGCCACCGTGGACGAAAGCAGCGCCGCGCCGCAGTTCAATTGGGGCTACGATCCCAAGAACTACAACGCCCCCGAGGGCAGCTACGCCACCGACCCCTATCACGGGGAAGTGCGGGTGAACGAATTCAAGCAGATGGTGCAAAGCCTGCATGAAAACGGCCTGGGCGTGGTGATGGACGTGGTGTACAACCATACCTACGCCCTGGATTCCTGGCTGAACCGCATCGTGCCCTACTATTACTACCGCTTCAACTATGACGGTGCCGCCTCCAACGGCAGCGGCTGCGGCAACGAAACGGCCTCCAACCGGGCCATGTTCCGCAAATACATGGTGGACAGCGTGGCCTACTGGGCGAAGGAATACCAGATCGACGGCTTCCGCTTCGACCTGATGGCCCTCCACGACGTGCAGACCATGCAGGCCATTGAGCAGGCCGTGCACGAAATCAACCCCAAGGCCCTGATCTACGGCGAGGGCTGGACGGGCGGGACCTCCGCCCTGCGGGACAACTTCCAGGCCAACCAGCAGAATATCCGCCAGGTGAAGCCCACCGGGGACGCCATCGGCGCCGTCGCCGTGTTCAACGACGCCATCCGGGACGGCCTGAAGGGCAGCGTGTTCGACGCCAAGGATCAGGCCTACGCCAACGGCAAGCCCACCAAGACCAGCGCCAACAAGGTGATCTTCGGCATCCAGGGCGGCGAGAAAATGGCCGCCGTGAACTGGTTCGTGAAGGACGCCATGGTGGTGAACTACACCTCCTCCCACGACAACAACACCCTGTGGGATAAGCTGCTCCTGTCCAATCCCGATGCCTCCCAGGAAGACCGGCTGGCCATGTACCGCCTCTGCGCCGCCACCGTTCTGCTCAGCCGCGGCACACCCTTCTTCCTGGCCGGGGAAGAAATGCTGCGCTCCAAGGACGGCGACGAAAACAGCTACATGTCCTCCGACGAAGTGAACAACATCGATTGGAACGCCCTTGCCCCGGACAGCGACGCTTACCGGATGATGGAATATTACAAGGGCCTGATCGCCCTGCGCCGGGCGCGCTTCACCGATCCCGACGCTCCCTGCGCGTTCCTGACCACCGTCGCCCCCACCGCCGCCCTGCTGGAAAACAACGTGATCGCCGTCACCTGGGCGGATGATACCGGCGCTGTGGGCTGCGCGGTCATCAACCCCACGGGCCAGACCCTTTCCATTGATCTGCCCGAGGGCTGGGCCGCCAGCCGCGCCCTCGTGCAGGGCGACCGGGTGCAGCCCGACGCCGCGCCTGTGGCCGGCCCGCTCACCGTGGAACCGTGCAGCGTGACCCTGGCGGTACGGGCGGAATAGGATTGTAATACCAGGGAGCTTCTTCACCCCCCCTGAACCCCATCAGGCTTCTGGCCCAAGAAAGCTGAAAAAAATTACCCGGAGGGAAAGCGAGCTTTCCCCTCGGGTATTTTTTCGGCTTTCCACGGATGCTTTGCATCCGGGTTGGCGGCTTTCAGCCGCCGGGCCAGAAGCACAACGACGGCAAGCATGGCCATTCTTTCCAAGTGACAGCAGAAAGCTGCCGATTCATCCAGTGAAGCAATTTGCGAAGGAGCGGGGTCCAGGGGCATCATGCCCCTGGTCGGGGTCTGGGGCGGACAGCCCCAGGGGCTTCCCCTTTACAGCAGCTTGATCAATTCGTCCCTGACCCCGTCCAGGCGGGCGTCGGAAAGGCCGAAGTCCATTTGCTTATAGCTCCAGGCGCAGCGGGAGATGCCGAATTTTTCAAAGGCGGCGTGGATTTGGCGATACCATTTCAGGGTATTTTCGGGATCGACGATATCGATCACGCCGTATTCGCCGCAGTAGAGCATGGCCCCGTTTTTTTTCGCCGCTTCCAGGGCGGGGGCGAATTGCCGTTCAAAGAAGTCAGCGGGAAGGGCGGCTTCCTCGAAGGTGAGGCGCGCGGCCCGATCCAGGGAGGGCACCCAGTACGCGCCCTGGTGGGTAAAGGGCAGGGGATCATAGCAATGGAAATTGTAGGCCACCCGGCTGTCGGCGGGGGCAGCCAGGGCGGGCACGGCGGCGGCGCTGTTGTTGTGGTAGCTGCCCACCAGAATCAGGGTGTCCGGGGCGATCCGGCGGATGCGGCGGATACACTCGGCGGCAATGCGGTTC
The DNA here is from genome assembly GCA_902764565.1 of uncultured Eubacteriales bacterium. GTDB lineage: Bacteria > Bacillota > Clostridia > Christensenellales > Aristaeellaceae > RUG563. The sequence goes on along the minus strand of CACWWM010000016.1, from coordinate 4,690 downwards.
CAGGCGGTGATGAAGCCCTGATCCGTCACTTCGTTCAGCAGCTCGAAGGCCACGTGGGCGCTGTCGCCGCCGAAGCGCCGGGCCAGCGCTTCCCACAGGCTGTAAAACCGCTGCTGGTACTTTTCGCTGTCAAAGAAGCCCGCTTCCTTTTCCCCGGCGTCAAAGGAAAAGCCGGCGGTTTTGTGCAGATCCAGCACCACGTTCAGGCCCCTGGCTTTGCACCAGCCCAGGGCTTTTTCAATGCGTGCGAAGCCGTCCTCGATGAAGGAGTCGTCCTCCCGCTGCACCACGTTGTAATCCAGGGGCAGACGCACGTGATCCACGCCCCAGCCCGCGATGACGGCGATATCCTTTTCGGTAATGAACCCGTCCAGCCGTTCCCTGGAATAATCGCACTGGGACAGCCAACCGCCTAAGTTAACGCCCCGGTAAAAGCCCAAATCCTTCAGCTGCATGGCGTTTTCCTCCCAACCTTTTTCCAGCCGATTGTAGCATACCCGCGCCGGAATGTAAACAATTACCGGAAAATGATTACCTTGTCCGTTACCACTCAGTCCCCTGAAAGAATCACCGAGAAACGGCATCAAGGGGGATTGTCAAGGGGCGTTCCCCTTGACTGAAATCCGCAGCGGCGGCGTGTACGCCGCGAGGGCCGAAGTGCCCGGAAAATATGCCCTTTGGCATATTTTCAGCGTAGGCCGGGCCGGAAGGCCCCGAGGTTGGAAAATTTCTGTAAGGAGCGAAGACGACTGAAAGAAATTTTCCTTCCTTGCGGTTTTTCCGCCCGGGAGCACCGAAGGTGCGAGAGGAAAAACCGTGCGGGGGGCACGCGGGGGGTATGCAATACCCGCCCGCGTGTTGCTACGAAGCCGTAGGCTGAGTAGTAACCTCCGCCTCCGGCCCGTAGGGATAGGATGTGTGAACGATCATCATGACCAAGCCGCTGCTGTATTGCAGCTGGGTGTTGTACTGGTTCAGCTCCGCTTCGTCCAGCAGCTTGATGAAGCTGTCCGCGTCGTACACAGTGGCTTCCTCGTCCCCGCTGAGCCAAAGGAAGGTGAAATCGTTGGCCAGGGGCAGCATGATCTTCTGGTCGGCGATATGGGTGCAGGGCACCCAGTCGTTCACCAGGGCGGTGTAGAAATAATCGGAGGCTTTATTCAGCACGATGTACCCGTCGAATGCTTCCTTCGGGTAGATCTCGACGGTCTTTTCATCATGGTGAACCAGCTTTTCCACCGTGAATTCCCAGCCGTTCACAACGATTTTCGCATTTTCCGAAAGCGCCTCTACCGCGGCCGCCGGGTACAGGGACTGGTAGTAAAGCCGGGCGGTAAAGAAGCCGCCGTCCGTCACCCGGTCCGTATCGGTGATGGCGGCCCAGTAAACGCCGCCGTTGGTATCGACTTCGACGCCGGACATATCCACGGGACGCAGGGCCTCCGGCGGCGCCGCCGGGGCGCTGTCCGCGCCGCCCCGGCTGTAATAGCGCACGGCCGCGTCCAGGACTTCCATGGTTTTTTCATCCTCGCCGACGATGAACTTGGCGGTGTATTCCACGTCCCCATCCTCCCGCTGCTCGATCAGCCGCAGCAGGCAGACGGTGGCATCGCTCACCTGATACAGGTAGCGCGCGCCGATCAGCTTTTTTCCGCCGATCTCCCACTTTCTCGCGGGATTCGTGCCCAGCATGCTTTCGCCGTACTTTTCTTCCATGTATTCCCGGTAGACGTTGTTCAGGTAATTGGTGGGATCGCTGAACTGCTTGTCCGCGGGCCGGGGCGAAATGATGACGTAAGGAATGTACCCTGCCACGTCCGTGTAGATTTGCAGGCCCGTGCCCTCCGTGTACTGGGCCGTGCAGTCCGTGGGCACTTTGGTGGAGAAGCCGCCTTCGGCGCAGGTGACCGCCGCCAGCTCGGTGTCCGCCAGGGCGGGCAGGCAGGCGCAGGCCAGCAGAACCAGAACCAGAATCATCGCAAACCGTTTCATCCGTTTTCCCTCCTTGCATGTTGCGAAAGGCCGCGTCCTTTCATCTTGTATCGTTTTGCTCACTGCGCTGTTTTATATCCCGCTTTGCTTCTTCCCTTCGCCTGTCCCGGGCCAGGGACCACTTGGTCAAAAGAAACGTGAACAGGAAGAAGCCGCCAAGGGCCGCGCTGGTTCTGCCGATGCTCACCAGCGTGCGGTTGGGGTGGATGACCATGCCGGAAAACCAGGGGGAAATCTGAACTTTATCCCCGGCCTTGGGCATATCATTGGGATGGATGGTGGAAAACAGAACGGTGGCGGTTTGCCCGTCGCCGTAGCTTACCTCCAGCTCCTCCCGGTACACCGCGCTGGAACGGCTTCGGGCGCTTCTCTTGGCCGGGGTGTAGCTTTTCTCGCCCACGGAAAGAATCTCGGCGGAATAGGAAGGCTGGACGTAGCTGAAAAGCACGATCAGCAGGCCCACAACGACCATGCCGATGGGTATGCCCCAAACGATTTTCCTGTTCACGTCTTTTTCCTCCGATCCAGCCACGTGAAAAACAGAAACAGGCCGATCCCGCCCGCAACGACCCCGCTGAACAGACGCAGCCCGCTGAACGGGTAGGGGATCAATCCGGTCAGGAAGCTCCGCGTGATCTGAATCTCCTGGCCCACGGAAAACGGCTGCGTGGGCCGGGAATAATTGATGTCCGCCGTCTGCTTCGTCCCGTTTTCATCCGTATAAGCGACGGTCAGGGGAATAACGGTGTGGGTGTTCGACCCGTGCCGCCTTCGCCCGGTATTTTCCACACTCCTGGGCAGGCCCACCTTCACGATGGCGGCCGTCCAGTGGGGCTGCACGAAGGTGTAAAGGAAAACCGCCACATTCAGGAAAAAAACGGAGAGGATAATGATTTTCACGCTCTTTTTCATGCCGTTCTCCGCGCTTCCTGCCAGAAAACCCACACCAGCAGCATATAGCACACGGTTTTGGGCAGCATGAGCATCCCCAGCATCGGCACCAGGCTGGCCGCCACCGCCACCGGCATGTAGAACAGGAAGGAAAGCGTGATCAGCAGCCACACGAAGCGGAAGGTGGGCAGGGCCTCTCTTTTGCGGTAATACAGCCACACGTCCACGCAGCCCAGGGCCACAAAGGGCACGTTGCGGATCACGCCCCACAGCACCGATCCTTCGTTTTCCAGCCACCGGTTCTGGGGCAGCAGGCACAGCACCACCCGCAGGGCGGTCAGGCCGTACACGGCAAAGGTCAGCTTTTTGTTCTCCGTTTCGCCGTAGACCCGCAGCCACAGGCGGTACAGCATCAGATAAAACACCGTCATGGTGACGGACGTGACCAGCTTGCCGATGCCCAGCCAGGGGCCGAAATCGCCGTTCACAAAGTAATTGAGCACCCGGGGAATCAGATGAAAAGCGTCCCCACAGCCCAAAACCACCACCGCGCCGCCCATGAGCCTGCCCACGGCGTCCCGCCGTTTGCGCAGGATGCTCACGCCCATGATGATGGCGAATAAAAGATACACGATATCAAACGCGCTTTCACCGTATTTCATCTTTTTCCCTCCGAAGAACGGTTCTTCCCATGATGTGAATATTTGGATTCATTTCCTGACAATTGCATTATAAAAGAAAACGCCGGGAAACGCAATAGCAGGAATGAAACCCAAAATGACATGGGAATACAAAAAAGCGGCTTGCGGGCCGCTTTCTGCTGGTCGGTGCATGTGTTCCTACAATTGATGCCGTTCCTTTCGCTTCCTGGCGATTTGATATACTTCCTCATCCTCGCGGACGCCGATTACTATGACAAGCATTTGGCCGTTCTTTCGGATCAGTTGATACACGATGCGCAGGCCTTCTCCGCGCAGCTTGATTTTCAGGAAGCCGGTCAAATTGACGCCTTGCTTTGAACCCAGCGGTTTTCCATACCCGCCTTCGCTTTGCGGAAGCGGGTTTTCCTTGACCTTATCAATGGCTTTCCTGACGATCAGCTGCTGATTGCGGGCTAAGGCGCGCATATCCTTTTCCGCTTCCGGAAGATACAGCACTTGCCAGCTCATTCAAACTCCGCCTCTCCCACGCCGCGCAGGTCATCTTCGGTAATATCAAGCCTGCGATCCATTTCCGCTTGGGAAATCAGCTTTTCGGGATCGTAAGCGGCCATTCGCTGGCTGGCAAGAGAGAGCAGACGAGCGTCGTTGAGTTCGTCCATGATACGGGCATACTCGTCGGGGGACAGCAGAACGCACTCTGCCACGTTGTTTTTCATGACCACTTTCGCGCCGGAAGATTTTACATCCTCAAAAATTTTTCCGGCCAGCCCCCGATTGAAAAGGGAAATGGGAATGGTGCTTCGGATGGCGCTAATAACGGATTCCATGCTTGATTCGCTCCTTTCCGGGTATAATATCGGCGAAAGAAGCAGTAAATATACTGATAAATTCACCGATAAACAGATTATAAGAGAAACCGGAAGGAAACACAATAGAAAAGATGAAACCAAAAACGACATGGGTAGTCCTGGCGTATCCCGCCCCTTCACTCAAACTGCGACCGGTACAGCTGATAATAGAACCCCTTCTTCTCCATGAGCGACCGATGGGTGCCCTGCTCCACCACGTCGCCCTTATTCAGCACCAGAATCAAATCGGCGTGCTGGATGGTGGACAGGCGGTGGGCGATGACGAAGCAGGTCTTG
>CACWWM010000015.1 GCA_902764565.1 uncultured Eubacteriales bacterium | reverse complement strand
CTGGGGCCGCGCAGGCCCCAGGGATTCCTATGCCGCTTATTGCGATTTGCTGTTCTGGAGCATCCAGTTAAAGAGCTGCTTTGCCATGGGCGCGGCCACGCTGCCGCCGCCCCCGGCGTTTTCCACCACGATGGAGAGGGCGTAGGGATGATCGGGATCGTCCAGGAAGCCCACGAACCAGGCGTTGGTGTTTTCCTGGGAATCGATTTCCGCCGAGCCGGTTTTGCCGCAGACCTTGACGCCGGGAATATTGGCGGCGGCGCCGGTGCCGGAGGTGATGACAGCGCGCATGTAATCCTTCAGCACGCCGGCCTGCTGGGCGGAAATGGGCCTGCGATAGACGCGGCTGGAGAGGGTGGCGCGGGTGTAGCCGGTGGGAGATACGGCGGACATGAGCATGCGCGGCTCCATCATCACGCCGTCGTTGGCGACGCAGGCGGCGATCATGCACATATGCAGGGGCGAGGCGCTGAGGGCGCTTTGTCCCGCGCCGGTCCAGGCGATTTCGCCGTCGGTGCGGTTGGAGGCGGGGTAAGAAGAATTTTCCACCACCATGTCCTGGAACAGGAAATTATCGTTGAAGCCGAAGCGTTCCGCCGTTTTGCGCAGCTTTGCGTCGCCCAATTGCAGGGCCAGGCGGGCGAAAGCATTGTTGCAGCTGACGGTGAAGGCCTTTTTCAGGGTCTGCTCGCCGTGCCTGGTCACTTTTCCGGCGGCCATATCGGTGCCCGCGTCGGTGATGAGCCGGGAGCCCAATTGCAGCATGCCGTCGCAGGTGACGGTAAGGGTATCGTAGGAAGGGATGTTTTCGATCACGGAGGCGGCGGTAACGATCTTGAAGGTGGAGCCCGGGGTATAGAGCCCCTGAATGGCGCGGTTATAGAAGGGCTTCAGCGGGTCGGCTTTCACGCTGGAGGTGATGTTCTGCGGATCGATGGCGGGGAAGGACTGTTCGGTGAGCACTTCGCCCGTTTTGTAATTCATCACCACTACGGCCCCGGCTTTGCCGTTGGGGAAAAGGGTGGAAACGTACTGGGCCAGGCGGCTGTCGATGGTCAGGCGCACGGTGTCGCCGCGCTTTTCCTCACCGCGCAGGGCGTAGCCCAGCCGTTCCAGGAAGGACATGTTGAAGCCGTAGAGATAGGAAGCAAAAAAGCTCTCGGCGCTGTTGTTCACGTTGGAGCCGCTGTCGCCCACGGCGTGGACGGTGGCCATGCGGGCGGCCGCTTCGCCGGGGTACACGCGTTTGCCGTTCTGCGCCGTGGCCAGCACGGTGCCGTTGCGGTCCTGGATGTCGCCGGGGATCACGTTCTTTTTTTGCGTGCGGGCGAAGGTGTTGGCGGAGGAAGAAAACCAGCGGTTGCCGTACACGGACACGCTGTAGGCCCCGTAGCCCGCCAGCAGCACGAACAGAATGATCAGGAACACGGTGATCACCCGCAGGTTTTTGCGCAGTTTTTTCATAGGGGCCCGCCTCCCTGCATGGCCAGCTCCCGATCCTCGTTCACGCCGGCCTCGTTGCGGCTGGCTACGCCCTGGAGCAGGCCGATCACGCACAGGCTGCTGCCCATGGATGTGCCGCCGTAGCTGATGAAGGGCAGGGTCACGCCCGTTAAGGGAATCAGCTTGATATTCCCGCCGATGATGACGAAGGTCTGCAGGGCCAGCATGGCGGTGCAGCCCGCCGCCAGCAGGCTGTGGAACACGGTGCGGGAGCGCTTGGCGATCATCATGCCCCGGATGACGATGAACAGGTACATGCACAGCACAATCAGCCCGAAGATCACGCCGAATTCATGCAGGATCACGGAGAAAATAAAGTCGTTGTAGTATTCGGGGATCACGGAAGCGTTGCCAAGGCCCAGGCCCACGCCCCAGAAGCCGCCGTTCACAATGGCGATCAGGCTTTGCACGATCTGGTAGCCCGCCCCCTGGCTGTCCGCCCAGGGATTGAGCCAGATGGCCACCCTGCGCTTGACGTGGGCAAACATCTGATACCCGGCGAAGGCCCCGCCGCCGGCGCCAAGCACACCGCAGAGCACCAGCAGGCGGCTGCCCGTGGCGGCGAAGAGCAGGATCAGCACCACGCCGTAATACAGCAGCGCCGTGCCCAGATCCTTTTGCAGCATGAGCAGCGCCAGGCACATGCCCACATACAGCAGAGCCAGCAGAAACCTGCGCTGACTGAGCAGCCATGATACGCACAAAAGCAGCGCCAGCTTTACGACTTCGCTGGGCTGCACCGAAACGGAGCCTACATAAAACCAGTTTTTCGCCCCGTTGGTTTCCCGCCCGATCAGCAGCGGCAGAACCATCAGCCCGGCGCTTCCCAGCACCATCAGCACAGTCAGCCATTTCCAGTTGGACACGTAACGCACCAGATACGTGCAGAACACCATGCAGACCACGCCCACGCCGTAATTGCCCGCCTGGGTCATGCCCTTTTCCGGGTTCAGGCGGTACAGCACCAGCACGCCCAGGGCGCACAGGAAATTGGTAAGGGCCAGCAGCAGCTGATCCGAGGGGAACAGCTTGGACATGCCCGCCGTGCCGATAAAAATGATCAGGGGCACCAGCACGGCCAGCAGAAAGCTTTTCCATTCGCCGTCGTTCAGGGCCAGCAGGAAGAAGCCCAGGAAAAAGAACAGCATTACCGCCGCAAGCATGGCGCGGCCCGGCTGGGGGCGGCGTTTTCCGCTTTTTTCACGCATGGCGGTCCCTCCTTCTGTGACGGAGCGGCGGGGCGCTGTACGCCTGATCCTCTCCGTCCGGCACCTGATCTGTGGGCTGCACCGGCTGCCACTGTTCCTGCTGATTCTGTCGTTCCATGGCCTGGTTCAGTTCGTCCAGGGAATAGGCGTACTGCCAGGTCATCTGGCCGTCCGGGGTATAATGGCCGTCGTAATCCCGGCTGTCCGGCGCGGGGGCCTCATAACCGGTATAGGGATAGGCTTCCTGTTCCGTTTCCGGCTGCGCCAGCTGGGGCCCGTCCCATTCCGGCGGGCGCTCCAGGTCTTCTTCCTCCGGCCAGGGCTGGGCCGCCTGCTCCCCGAAAGGCGCAGGGTAGGGGACATTCAGCCCGGCGAACAGGCGTACCCGCAGGGGAATGCCGCCCAGCTCCAATTGGGTGCCGTGGAGGGCGTAGCCCGGCCCGCGCAGGGCGTCGCCGTTGAGCAGCACAGAGGCCCGGCGCAGGGGAATGATTTTGAGCCCTTTTCCTTCTTCAAACGCAAAGCGGGCGTGGGTTCGCTCGATGCCGGGGCCTTTCAGGCGGATATCACATTCCCGGGACGCGCCGATCACGCCCTCCCGGGGCAGGGGCTGGGCTTCCCCGGTGGCCAGGTTCACCATTTCGCCCACCAGACCCGCGTCCGGCAGGGAGCGCATTTCCTTGCGGTAGGCCCGGGCGTCCCGCCGCAGCCAGCGGAAGGAACGCCATACGATCATCAGGCCGATGAGAACGAAAATATATCGCATCAGCATGGAGATCAGTTCATACGCCTGCGGCGACACGGCGGCCCCTCCTTTTTCACAATCAACAGTTTCTTTTAGTATACCAAAAAAATGGCGTTCCGTCTACGCCCGCCGCAAGAATTTACACCGGATGCAGGAAGAATTTGCACCTGAGGGGGTTGCAAAAAAGGGGGTATACGGCTATAATAAGGCGGATGCGCAAACAGGAAGGAGGAGACGCGGCATTTTCAATATCGGTTTTACGGAACTGCTTTTGGTGCTGCTGGTCGCCTTTCTGGTGGTAGGCCCCAAGGATTTGCCCAAGGTGGCCCGCTGGCTGGGGCGGATGGTCAAGAAGCTGCGCCAGCTGCTCCGGGAAGTAAAGAAAGAAACCGGCTGGGACGAACTGGAGAAGGAGTTCAAGGACACCAAGTCCGATATGAACGACACCATCAGGGAAGTCAAGCAGGATCTGGATATTTCTTCCGAGCTCAAGGACGCGGGCAAAGAGTGGAAATCCAGCGTGAAAGGCGTAGAGGACGAGCTGAAACAGGCGGAGGCCGCGGGCAAGGAAAGCACCAGCGATCTCCACTGAAACAGAGTAAAGAAACATTTTCAGGAGGAAAAGAACCATGCGTTTGGGAACAACTGAAATCATTCTGATCGTGGTATTGGCACTGGTGCTGTTCGGCGGCAGCAAGCTGGCGGGCGTAGGCAAGGCCCTGGGCAAGAGCATCAAGGACTTCAAGAACGAAGTGAAGGACGACAAGGACGAAAAGCCGCAGGACGGCGACAGCGAAAAGAAGGCGTAACGCCCGATTCCTGATTGCCGTATGTTGAAGAAAAAGAAAACAGACGTGAAAAAGGCGGGGGAGGATCAGGCCCTCAAGCGGCAGGACGGGGATGAACAAGCCCTGACCGCCGATGGCGGCCAGGCCCCGCTGCTCACCCATCTGCTGGCGCTGCGGAAGGTGCTGTTCGTTTCGGCGCTGGCGGTGGTGATCGCCTTTTTCCTGATCTATTACCTGGCGATTGATTATTTGATGGCCTGGATCATCGGCCCCATTGTGGAGCGCGGGATCGAGATCATCTATACCGCCATGTCGGAAGCGCTGGTAACCAAGTTCAAGGTGGGGATCATCGCGGCGGTCATCGTGGCCAGCCCGGTGATCATCGGGCAGATTTGGGGCTTTATCAAGCCCGCCCTGTATCCCAAGGAAAAGAAGGCCTTCCGCGTTCTTTTCTTTGTCGCCCTGTTCCTGTTCCTGCTGGGCGTTACCTTCTGCTACCTGGCGGTGTACCTGCTGGCGGTGGATTTCTTCCTGGTGGCGGGCGACCAATTGGCAACGCCTATGCTGTCCATTGATAAGTATGTCAGCTTCCTGTTTGGGTTCATCGTGCCTTTCGGGGTGGCGTTCCAGCTGCCCGTGGCCCTGTACCTGACCACCCGCATGGGCTGGACCAACTATCAGTCCCTGGCCTCCAAGCGGAAGTTCGTGATCCTGGGCATTTTCGTGCTGGCCGCCATCCTGACCCCGCCGGATGTGGTATCCCAATTGGCCCTGGGCATTCCCATGATCCTGCTGTACGAAATCGGCGTGCAGGTGTGCCGGATCACCAAACCCCGGGAGCGGGAATAAAAAAAGATAAAAAACAGGCCTTTCCGAAGAATGCGGGAAGGTCTGTTTTTTAAAGAGCCTTTCTCGGAAGGGGCCTGGGGAAACCGCTCTTTGGGCAACAAAGAGCGGTTTCCCCGGAAATCTCAGACGATTACGGCTGCTTGCCGATGTAGGCCAGGATGCCGCCGTCCACATACAGGATGTGGCCGTTGACGAAGTTGCTGGCGTCGGAGGCCAGGAACACGGCGGGGCCTTGCAGGTCTTCCGGGTTGCCCCAGCGGGCAGCAGGGGTCTTGGCGATGATGAACTGATCGAAGGGATGGCGGCTGCCGTCGGGCTGGCGCTCGCGCAGAGGCGCGGTCTGGGGCGTGGCGATGTAGCCGGGGCCGATGCCGTTGCACTGGATGTTGTGCTCGCCGTATTCGGAGCAGATGTTCCGGGTGAGCATCTTGAGGCCGCCCTTGGCCGCCGCGTAGGCGGATACGGTTTCACGGCCCAGCTCGCTCATCATGGAGCAGATGTTGATGATCTTGCCATGGCCCTTTTGGATCATGGAAGGAATTACGGCCTTGGCGCAGATGAAGGGCGCGTTCAGGTCCACGTCGATGACCTTGCGGAAGTCCGCGGCGCTCATTTCGATCATAGGGATGCGGCGGATGATGCCTGCGTTGTTCACCAGAATGTCGATCACGCCCACTTCGGCTTCGATCTGCTTGACCAGAGCCTGCACGGCGTCCTCGTTGGTCACGTCGCAAACGTAGCCGTGAGCGGGGATGCCCTTTTCCGCGTAGGCGGCCAGGCCCTTGTTGACCAGGTCCTGATTGATGTCGTTGAATACGATGGTGGCGCCCGCCGCCGCGTAGGCTTCCGCGATGGCGAAGCCGATGCCGTAGGAAGCGCCGGTGATCCAGGCGATTTTGCCTTTCAGGCTGAAAGCGTTCATGTCCATGGGGTCGTCCTCCTTTATCGATGAATGTATTTGGATAGGCGTTTGGAAACGGGACGGGGAGTTGAGAGTTGGGAGTTGAGAGTGGAGATTGATTTTGTCAGCCAATCATGAGATGCGTACATTGTACGCTATATTATCTCAACTCTCAACTCTTAACTCTCAACTCCAATCCACCTGCCGCGTCAGCGCAGCTCCGTGGTGGGAATGTTGTCCATATCATCAAAGGCCTGGTTTTCGCCGCCCATGGCCCAGATGAAGGTATAGTTGCTGGTGCCCGCGCCCGCGTGGATGCTCCAGGAGGGGGAGATGACGGCCTGTTCGTTCTGCATCACGATATGGCGGGTTTCGCTGCCTTCGCCCATCATATGGAAGACCACATTGTTTTCCGGCACTTCAAAGTAGAAGTACACTTCCATGCGGCGCTCGTGGGTGTGGGCGGGCATGGTGTTCCAAACGGAGCCGGGCTCCAGCACGGTCATGCCCATGGAAAGCTGGCAGGTTTTCAGAACGGAGGGATGAATGAACTGGTTGATGACCCGCTTGTTGCTGGTTTCCAGCGCGCCCAGGGGCTTCTTGGCGGCGTCGGCAATTTTGATCAGCTTATTTTCATAGCTGCAATGGGCGGGGGCGGACACGATATAGAACTTGGCGGGCTTGGAAGCATCGTCGCTTTCAAAATAGACTTCCCTGGCGCCCTTGGTGATGTACAGGCAGTCCTTGTAGCCCAGGGCGTACACCGTGCCGTCCACGGTCACTTTGCCCGCGCCGCCCACGTTGAACATGCCGCATTCCCGGCGTTCCAGGAAGAAATCGGTGCCGAAATTGTGCCAGATATCGATGCCCTTGTCGATGCTCACTTTTTCGCTGACGGGCATCACGCCCAGGGTGACCATCCGGTCCACGTGGCTGTACACGGCGGTCACTTCGTCCTTGACGAACAGGGTCTCGATCAGGAATTCCTTCCGGGTTTCCTCGGTGGTGTAGCGCTTGAAATCGCGCTGGTTGCAGGAATAGCGAATGTCCATGGGGATTCTCCTCCTTGAAATATGATGGATTGCCGGCTTGCGCGATTGCTGCCGGCGTCAGAGAAAGCAGATGCTGCCTTTCGCGGGACGGCTGCTTTTCCATTACGGCAAACATGCCCAAAACAGCGGTTCACCCTCGCGGCTTTTTTAATTGTAACATGGGGGAAAGGATTTTTCAATTCATTTCACCAATTTCTTCTGTCACATTTGACCAATTTCTTTTGTCAATCTGCCCATTCCATAAAACAAGCGGCAGGTGTATCGAAGCCCTGCCGCCTGATTTTTATGAAATTATCGGTTTTCCACGCGGCCGCAGTCCTGGCAGTCCAGGGCGTCGCCCACAACGCCTTCCATGCGCACGCGGTCCAGGAAAATGCTGTCCGCGAAGCGGGCGATCAGGCCCCGGCGCTGGCAGCTTTTTACGCCGTTGGCCAGGGCAGGCACCATGGGCTTGCCGTTGGGATTGAAGGAGAACCTGCAGTTTTTCAGCAGGATTTCCCGCACGGGCCTTTCCGGCAGGCCCAAGATGTAGCCCACGCAGGCTTCGCAGTCGGTGGCCTGTACGTGCTCAAAGCGGATGCTGCCCACGGTGGGGGTGGTATCGTCCACAGGCTTTTTTTCCCGGCTCTGCACCCAGTCCGTTTTGCCGTCCGGGTCGCAGTAATACAAGGCGTTGACCACCAGGGGGGTCTTTACGCCTTCCATGCGCACATGGTCGAACAGAATATTGTCGACTACGGCGTACTTGCCCCGGCCCCGGCGCGTTTTGATCCGCAGGCCCCGGTCGTTGCCCCGCATGTAGCAGTGATGCACCCGCACGTTTCTCACGCCGCCCGACATTTCGCTGCCCACGGTGACGCCGCCGTGGCCGTCCAGCATGCAGCACCAGGCGATTTCGATATCCTCGCAGGGCGTGTGGTATTTCATGCCCATGTATATTTTTCCGGCTTTGATGGCGATGCAGTCGTCGCCCACGGAGAAGACCGTGCCGTACACGCGGACGCGTCTGCAGCTTTCCGGGTCGAAGCCGTCGGTGTTGGGGCTGGTGCTGGGCGCTTCCACCCGCACGTTCAGGAAGGACAGGTTTTCGCTGAAGGTGGGGTGCAGGTTCCAGGCGGGGGAATTGCGGAAGGTAAGGCCCTGGACGGTGACGCCCTTGCAGCCCTTGAGGTAAAACATCCGGGGCCGGTAAGCGCCGCGCTTGATTTTGGGATTCACCCACCAGTCGCTTTCCTGTGCGCGGCCGTCCACCACGCCGGGGCCGATGATTTTCACATCCTCCACCCCGATGCCGGTAATGGCGGAAGCGAAAGCGTCCAGGGGATTGCCCTCCCAGGAACCGAGCAGAAATTCGCCTTCTTCGTCGGTGGTGCGCGTCATGCCGGGGAGGATGGGGAATTCCCTCCGGTCGGTTTTCAGCAAAAGCGCCGCGCCGGACTTGAATTCAATGGTGATATGGCTTTTGAGGAACAGGGGACCGGTGATGTAATTCCCGGCGGGGATCAGTACCCGCCCGCCGGAAGGGCAGGACAGGATGGCGGCCTGGATGGCGGCGGTATCGTCCTTTTCTCCGTCTCCCTTGGCCCCAAAGCGTTTCACATTCAGGGAGCAGACTTCCTTCTCCGTGCGGAAGGTGAGCCTTTCGTCTTTTTGACCGTCCCGGAAGGCTTCCAGGGTGTATTCCGTATCGGGCCACAGGCCGTAGAGGGAAAAGACGGAACGGTCTTCCTTTTCGTTGATTGTTTTCCCGTTCAGCACCAGACGGCGGGGCGTTTTCGCGTAATAATCCCCCTGGGCGTCCAGCAGAACGGTGCAGCTTCTGACGGAAACAAACAGGCATTTCATGCGTGCTCCACCCCCTCCGCTTCTACGTTCAGCATCATCCACAGGCCGGGATCGCAGGGAAAACCAAACGCTTCCGGGGGAACGGGCAGTTTCCGGCCCGCCCGGGCCAGCGGCAGATATTTTTCCGGGTCCAGGATCTGCAGCCTGATACCCTTGTACATGGCGTAAACGAGCATAACCAGGCCGGTATAATCCGGCTTTTTCTCCGAATCGCCGCAGAGAATGGTAAACAGCCGATCCGTTCCGAGCCGATAGGGCATCCGGACGGCCTGCAACAAAAGATCGGCCACCGTGCGGTAATGCTCGTAAATCTGTATATCCAGCTTTTCCGCCGTGTCCGCCAGGGCCATGAGCATGAACCCTTCGTTCAGGATGGAAAAACGGCTGACATCCGTACAGTACAGGCCCGTTTTCCGGTCAAAAAGCTTTTGGTGAACCGCTTTGAAATGCTCCGCTATGGCTTTGTAAGCCTGCTTGCCTCCAAAGCGGGTATCGTATTCCGCCAGAAACGGCGCGATGGCGTATAACCCCTTGGGCGTGTCCGGCAGGGGGGCCATGTTCACTTCGCTCGCCACGGCGTCCAGCGCTTTTCTGAACCGTTCCTCGCCCGTTTCATCCAGGGCGAAAAACAGCGCTTTTCCGCAGGCGGCCAAATCCGTCATGCTGGCCGGGGCGGGGAGAATCGTGCCCTCGGGGGAAACGCTGTTTCGCATAAAATCCAGTACGCCGCGTTTGTATTCCTGATCCCCGGTCACGCGGGATACGGCAATCAGCCCGTTCATGCACATGCCGTGGCTGAACGTCCATTCCGGTTCCTGATCCAGGAAATGAAATACGTCTTCGTTCAAGGCTTGCATAGCATCTCTCCATTCAAACGTTTTCTGTATAAATATGATACATGCTTTGAAGAACACATGTCAAGCCCTTTTCGGGAAACAATGCCAAAAAAGGAGACCGGCGCTTATCACGCTCCGGTCTCCTGAAAGGAATGCGCTTACAGTTCCAGCTTTACGGATGCATGGCCGGTCAGTTCCTTGGTACGTTCGTCCGGCTGGCCCATGCCCACGTACAGGACGATTTTTCCCTCGCTGACGTGCTCGCCCGCTTCGTTGACTACCATAAAGGCTTCGGCGTCCAGGCGGATGGAAACGTGCGCTTCCTGCCCGGCGGGGAGGAACACCCGCTTGAAGGCGATCAGGCGGGGATTCAGGGGGGCGTTTTCGCTGCCCTCGTTCTGGCAGTAAACCTGCACCACGTCCTGGGTGTCCCGCTGGCCCAGGTTCCGCGCCACGATGTCCAGAATATAACCGTTTTCCTCTTTGGACACTTCCGCCTTTTCCACGGCGGCGTCGCCGTAGGTGAGGCCGAAGCCGAAGGGATACAGGGGCTTGTTCGCAAAGTAGCGGTAGGTGCGGCCCTTTAAGGAATAATCGGTGAAGTCGGGCATTTCGTCCAGCTGCTCGTTATAATAGAAGGTGACTGGCAGCTTGCCGGAGGGGGAGACGCGGCCCAAGATCAGATCGGCCACGGCCTTGCCGCCCTGCGCGCCGGGATACCAGGCCGCCAAAACGGCGTTCGCCTTTTCTCCCGCGCCCTGCAAATCGATGGCGCTGCCAGCGGTGAGCACGATGACCGTGGGCTTGCCCACCTTCAGCACTTCGTCCATCAGGCGGCGCTGGCAGGCGGGCAGCAGCAGGTCGCGCTTGTCGGCGGAGCCGTAGGGGTTGCCGGTATCGCCCTGCTCGCCTTCCAAAGTTTCGTCCAGGCCCACCACCAGCACCACGGCGTCGCTGTTTTCCGCCACGGTGAGGGCTTCGGAAAGCCGGTCGTCGTTGAACTGGGACAGGTTGTCCGCCTTGTCCTTGTACAGATGGCAGCCCAGGGCGCTGAGCACCCGCGCTTTTCCGGCCAGCGCTTCCTGGAAACCACGCTGCACAGTGATATAATGGGAGGACGTGCCGTGGTAATTGCCCACCAGGGAGGCGATGGAATCGGCGTTGGGGCCGATCACGCCCAGGGTCTTGATCTTGTTTTCGTCCAGGGGCAGCATGCCGTCGTTTTTCAGCA
This sequence comes from uncultured Eubacteriales bacterium, assembly GCA_902764565.1. Lineage (GTDB taxonomy): Bacteria > Bacillota > Clostridia > Christensenellales > Aristaeellaceae > RUG563. Next base: position 3,753 of record CACWWM010000015.1, on the reverse strand, counting down.
GCACGCAGCCTTCCAGGGCGGCCTGGTCGGCCTTCTTCTGGTGCGCTTCGCATTCCACCACGGTGTAGGGAATGGCGTCGTATTCGCTGCCCTCGCCCATGATGCCCAGCATGTACCGGGTGGTGAACAGGCGCACGGCGCTTTCGCGCACGGTTTCTTCCTTCACCTTGCCCGCCAGCACGGCGGCCACCAGCTTTTCATAGGTGCAGCCGCAGTTCAGGTCGCAGCCCGCATTGATGGCCATGGCAGCGGAATCCACGGGATTGTCGGTAATGTGATGGTACTGGTGGAAATCCTGAATGGCCCAGCAGTCGGACACGAAATGGCCCTCGAAGCCCCACTCCTTCAAATAGCCCATAAGCTCCTTGGAGGCGCAGCAGGGTTCGCCGTTGGTGCGGTTGTACGCGCCCATGACGGATTCCACCTTGGCTTCCTTCACCAGCTTCTTAAAAGCGGGCAGATAGGTTTCGTTCATGTCCTTTTTGCTGGCCAGGGCGTTGAACTCGTGGCGCAGATCTTCGGGGCCGGAATGAACGGCAAAATGCTTGGCGCAGGCGCCGGCTTTCAGCATTTCGCCCTTGCCCTGCAAACCGCGCACGTAAGCCGCGCCGATTTCGCCCGTGAGGGTGGGGTCTTCGCCGAAGGTTTCCTGGCCGCGGCCCCAGCGGGGATCGCGGAAAATGTTGATGTTGGGGCTCCAGAAGGTGAGGCCCTTATAAATATCCCGGTCGCCGTGACGGGAAGCGGCGTTGTACTTGGCGCGGCCTTCGGTGGAAGCAACGTCGCCCAGCTCTTCTACCAGCGTGGTATCGAAGGTGGCGGCCATGCCGATGGCCTGGGGAAACATGGTGGCCATGCCCGCACGGGCCACGCCGTGCAGCGCTTCGTTCCACCAGTTATAGGCGGGCACGCCCAAGCGCTCGATGGCGGGGGCGCCGTATATCAACTGGGACGCGGCTTCTTCCATGGTCATCTGATCAACCAGGGCTTTGGCGCGTTTGCGTGCTTCTTCGCGGTTCATGATCCATCCCTCTCTCTCGTTTATCTCAAATCATAATGACTGTGCGATTTTTTCCAGGTATTCCCGCGCCGCCTGCGCGTTTTCGGGCACGGTGTCTTCCAGCGTCATGGGCAGATTTTTCCGCTTGGCGAAGGTCAACAGCCGTTTGTAATCCATGATGCCCTGGCCGCAGGCGGTGGACTGGGCGCGGATATCTTCCGGCCGCAGGGGCACATAGTCCTTCATGTGCAGCACGCTCACCTGATCGCCCAGGCGGCGGATGGCTTCTTCGATCAGCACGTCGGGGTTCTTCGCCGCTTCTGCGGACATCAGGTTCACGCTGTCCAGGATGATGCGCAGGTGATCGGAGGGCACGAGCTTCAGCATTCGTTCCGCCTTTTCCGGGGTGGATACGATATCCGTGCAAACCGGTTCGATGGCGAGGATGGCGTTTTGCTCCTCCGCCCAGCGCACCAGGGGCTTTAAGCACCGGATGAACAGCTGAAACGCTTCTTCGGAATGGGGGTTCATGCCCTTGGGCGCGGCGGTTTCCGTGCCCACCACCCCGGCGTTCATCATGCGGCTGAACGTAAGGTGCGCCTGATAAATGGCCCGGGTCTTCTGCCGTTCTTCTTCATAGGCCTGGGTCAGCGTCAGATAGCAGCCCAGCACGGCGCAGTCCATTTGCTGCTCCGCAAAATCCCCCTTGACGCGGGCGGCCAGCTCTTCCGTCAGCAGGGCGGGCGCGTCGCTCATGGAAAAGCCCTTCAGCGCTTTGCTCAGCGCAAGATGTGCGCAGGAAAAGCCCTGGGCCCTGGCAAAGCTGAGCCGCTGGGCCAGCGTGCCTTCGGCCGTATCGTGCAGCCGGATGCCAATGTTCATGCCCATCCCTCCTTATAGTGCATAGATTATCAAAAAAAAGCTTCCATGTAAAGCCCGCTGAGCACTTTTTGACCATTTCCGCGCAAAAGTGCGCATCATGTGAGTACTTGGATTTATGTATTTCCGGGGGAAACCTCTCTTTGAAGTTTTTTCGCACGGCCTGCGCTTCGCTTGCCCGCGCTTTTCATTCTGCGCTACTTGGCTGGCATCGCGCCACGCGGCTAAACCCGCGTGGCTGTTGAGAGGTTTCCCCCGGCCCCCCTTCCGAGAAAGCCATAAGGTTTTGTTTCCCTTATCTATACGGTTGCGTGAAATTGAAAAAAATGGTATACTTCTGCCAGCAGATTTCTTATTTGAAGGTGATACGAATGGAGTACGGCGATATTGCGGGCCTGGCCCGGAAAATTCGGGAAAATATCGAAAAGGTGATCGTGGGAAAAGGGGAGAAGATCGACCTGATTTTATCCGCCGTGATCGCGGGGGGCCATATCCTGCTGGAGGACGTGCCGGGCACCGGCAAAACGGTGCTGGCCCGCAGCCTGGCCCGCTCCCTGCAATGCGGTTTTTCCCGTTTGCAGTTTACCCCGGATCTTTTGCCCGCCGACGTGACGGGCATGAGCGTGTATCAGCCCGCGAAAGGGGAATTCCATTTCGTGCCCGGCCCGGTGTTCACCAATATCCTTTTGGCCGATGAAATTAACCGGGCCACGCCCCGCACCCAGTCCGCCCTGCTGGAATGCATGGAGGAAAAGCAGGTGACGGAGGGCGGCGTTACCCGGCCCCTGGACGCGCCTTTCTTTGTGATCGCCACCCAGAACCCGGTGGAAACCCAGGGCACCTTCCCCCTGCCGGAAGCGCAGCTGGACCGGTTTTTGATTCAATTGAGCATGGGCTACCCGGAAAAAGAGGAAGCCCTCCGCATCATGGAGCGCTTTATCCGCAGCGCGCCGCTGAATGATTTGCAGCCCGTGGCGGAAAAGGAAGAATTGACGGAGGCTCAGGCGCTGTTCAGCTCGTGCGAGGTGTCCGCCCCCATTATGCGCTACATCGCCGCCCTGTGCGAAGAAACCCGGAACAGGGAAAGAACCATGCTGGGCGTTTCTCCCCGCGGCATGCTGGCCCTGCTCCGGGTCAGCCAGGCCTTCGCCGCCGTGCGGGGCCGGGCCTATGTGATCCCGGACGACGTGAAGGCCCTGGCCGTGCCGGTGATGGCCCACCGCGTGATCCTGCGGGGCCTGTACGGCAAGGCGGGGGAAAACGAAGCCTTTATCCGGGAGATCCTGGATAAGGTGCCCGCCCCCACAGAGGAAGTCAAATGAACGGCTGGGTATTGGCGCTGGCCCTGCTGCTGTTCGGGCTTTTGCAGCGCTTTATTCTGGTACGTTTCGGCCTGAAGGGCCTTTCGTACCAGCGGCGTTTTTCCCGGCCTGCGGCCTTTGAGGGAGAAGATGCGGAGCTGATCGAGGTGATCCGCAACGACCGGCCCTTTTTCGTGCCCTGGCTGCGGGCGGAAAGCCGCATATCGCCCCATCTGCGCTTCGGAAGGCAGGATAACCTGTCCGTCCGGGGCGAACGATATCACCGCAGTATTTTCACCCTGCGGCCCTTCCAGCAGATCACCCGGCGGCATAAGGTGCATTTGGCCCACCGGGGGGCCTTTGACGCGGGCAATGTGAGCCTGACCGTGGGGGATTTGCTGGGCATCGGCGGCGAGGGGAAGGAGCTGTATACCCCGGCGCGCATTCTGGTGTACCCCCGATTGCTTCGGGAAGAAGACCTGCCCCTGCCGGTATCCCGCCTCCAGGGGGATCTGATCGTGCGCCGCCATCTGGTGTCCGACCCCTTTTTGGTGAACGGCATCCGGGACTATC
>CACWWM010000014.1 GCA_902764565.1 uncultured Eubacteriales bacterium | reverse complement strand
GCTGCGGGGCAAGCAGGACGAAATGCAGATCACCATGGATCAGCTGATCACCGAAAAGAAGGCCCTGGAAGCGGAACGGGACAAGGCCAACGCCGCCCTGTCCAGCGCCCGGCAGGTGAGCAAAGGCGCAATGGACGCGGAAAAGGCGCTGCGGGACGAACTGGCCGCCGCTCAGGCCGCGGCGCAGAAGGACAAGGAAGCGCTGGAACAGGCGCTGAAGGACGCGGAAAAACCCGTGATCCAGCAGGTGACGCCGCCGGATGTGGAAAAGGAGCTGGCAGCCCTTCGCGCCCAGGCGAGCAGGGGCAAGGCGGAGGAGGCAGTGCATGCCGGGTATGAAATGTTCAAGGACTGCTACAAGCGGATGAGGGACTATCTGCTCATCCTGGAAGAAGCCGACGCCGGGCGGGCAGCCGCCTGCCGGAACGCCTTTTCCAAGGGCCTGCGCCTGATGGCGGAGGAAATCGGGAAGGGGGCGTCGGCATGAAAAGGGACGTGCCCCAGGACTTCGCGGCCTGGCTGGAACCGCTGCCCCGGCAGGGGGACGACGCCAGCGAGTGCCCCAGGTGCCAGGAAAGAAGCGTGGTTATGAAAAAGGCGAAGAACGCCGCGGGCCTGCTGATCCGCTACCGGACGTGCGTTGAGTGCGGCTTGCGCTATACCACGGTGGAGCTGATCTGCTTCGGCAGCGAAGTGAGCCTGCGGAATAAGGAGTGCGTGAAATGAACAAAGCCTTTGAGATCGGGAACCTGACGAAAGACCCGGAACTGCGCACCACGCCGGACGGGCGGGCGGTGTGCAATTTCACGCTGGCGGTGAACCGCCGGGTGAAAAAAGAGGCGGAGCACCCGGAAGCGGATTACTTCCGGGTGACGGTATGGGACAAGCTGGCCGAAAGCTGCGGCAAGTACCTGGCCAAGGGGAAAAAAGCGTCGGTGATCGGCGCGGTGAGCCTTCAGCACTATACCGACCAGAACAACGTGATCCGCTACTACATGCAGCTGAACGCCACCGACGTGGAATTCCTTTCCCCCAGGCAGGCGGACGGCCCGGCGGAAGAGGGCGGATACGTGCAGGTAGAGGACGAGGACGGGAACTTTTGAGAGTTGAGAGTTGAGAGTTGAGAGTTGAGAGAAAAATCTGTCAGACAGTATAAAACTCCACTCTCCACTCTTCACTCTCCACTCTTCGAGCGCAGCGAGAGACGGGAGGAGGAAAACGGTTTGACTGCCATGGACGTGATGGCCGCATGCCGCCGGGCGTGCCAGAATACCGCGCGGCTGGAAAGCATGATCGACGACCTGGACGACTGCGCCACGGGCGTGGGCGGCACCGGCGGCGGCACGGGCGGCAGCGGAGGAGCCGGGGATCGGATGGCCGCCTACATGGCGCGGAAGGACGAGCTGCTGCGCAGGCTGAACAAGGAAAGGCGCTGGCTTGCGGCCTGCCGGCAGGCGGTGATCCTGCTTACCTCGGCCCTGCCCGCCCTGCCCCGAACCTGTATGCGGGCGTTTTACTGCTACGGCAAGAGCGCCCCGCATATCGCCCGGGACGAACACTACAGCGACAGCAGCGTGTACAAGGCGCTGGCCGCCGGGCGGGCGGCCATGGCCCTGATCCCCGCGGCGGAAGTGGAAAACGCCCTGCCCGCCTGCTACCGGCGGGAAATGGAGGATCTATGCTGAGCACCAATGAACGGATACGCCGGATGGTCCGGCGGGCGATGGGCAAAACCGGCCTGACCGCCGACCGCATGGCAGAAAAGCTTCGGATGAGCGCCAGCGGCCTGCGCAATTTCCTGAACGGCAGGCGCGGCCTGAGCCTGGACAGCGCGGACAACATCCTTTCCCGCTTGGGACTGGAATTTGGGATAAGGAGGAAACAGGATGGACAAGACGGATAAGGCAAGAGGCCCCGCGCGGCTGATGGCGCGGGAGGAACTGCTGGACGGCTTCGGCCACGGCTGGGAGGAAAGCCACCTGATCGGGGACGACGAAGACCCGGAGGGCTTTGACCTGGTGGAGTGTGTGTGGATCAACGGGCACATCATGGACGCAGACGGAAGCGACGCCCACGCCGACAGCGATTACTGGAAGGAAAACTATGGAACCGAGTACGGCGTGCGGGTATGGCGCGGGGCGGTCCCGCCCACAGCGGAACAGCGGAAGGGAACGCCCTTCGGGAACGCTTCGTGCTATGCTGACCCCGCCGAAGGGCAGTATTCCGGGCTGATTGCGGAGGAGTGAAGCCATGGAAAACATCCAGCTGAACACGGTAGAATACTATGACGGCGTGGAGCAGGACCGGCTGATCGGTGCGGTGTACGTGCCGGAGGCCAGCGCAATCTTTTGCGCGCAATCCATCGGGCATACGATCCTGCGGGTGATGGGTGGAAACTGCCTGCGCGCGCTGCTGATGAACGCGGAAGGCGCACTGATCGACGAATTGACCGTACACAGGAAACGATAAGGAGAGAAAACAGATGAAAGGGAAGATTTTGTGTATTCTGCTGCTGGCATTAATCGTGATCGGCGCTTTGCTTTGGCCTGTGCTTGTGGGGACTTCGGATTTGCCATCGTGGCTGAAATTCTGGCTGCTGACATAAGGAGGAAACGCCATGGCTTATACCAGACGCATGATCTGCGCAAGCTGCGGCCGGGAGGTGCCGCCCGGTAGAATGGCGTGCCCTGTATGCGCGCCCAACCTCTGCGGCCACGTTTGGGACTACCGGGGCCTGGACAAGGAAACGGACGGGAAGAAGTATTTTCGGTACCGGTGTCTGCGCTGCGGCGAGGAGCGGGTGGAGCCGGTGAGCGACGTGCGGGATATGTATACGGGTCGGCTGGACGCGGGAATGGACGGATGATTTTCGCCCGTTCCCGCTTTTTTGTCTATATATAACCCTGCGACTGTAAAGATACGCCCGGAATATTGATTTCCAGTGAAAACTGTGGTATTTGTTATCCTGCGGGAACCAAGCAGAGATGAAATCCTCCTGTAAGGCACGCGGATCGCCGAAAGCTGACTTCGGCGATCCTGCCCCCGCTTCGGCCACCCCGCCAATGGCCGATTACCCCTTTCTTCTTCCATGCAGCGCGCACCGCTATCGTGCGCGCTGTTTGATTTGGAGGGAAAATGAAGCCTTACAAGAAAAACGATCCCTTTTATACAAGCGCGGCATGGCGGAACCTGCGGGAGCAGGCCCTGATCCGGGACCATTACGAGTGCCAGCAGTGCCTGAAGCTGATGGAGATGGGCAAGCTTTTCCGGCCCAACCGGGCCACAATGGTGCACCACATCATTCCGCGAACCCTGCGGCCTGATCTGGAGCTTGACCTGGACAACCTGATTTCCCTGTGCGATTCCTGCCACAACAAGGAACACCCGGAGCGGGGATTTAAGGTGCAGCGGCTGGAAGGGAACCAGCAGCAGCGGTGCATAAGGATTTCCAACGAAAGGAGCATGGATAAGAGTGTGCGGTATTGACGAAGCGCTGAAAAAGCGTCACCTGGAACGGCTTACCACTCCGGAAGGCCGTGAAATGTACGAGCGCACCCTGCGCATCGTGCAGGAGCGGCCCGACGGCGCGCGGGACACCGATCTGGACATGATCTTTGACCTGTGCTCCGCTGAGGAAATCAAGATGGATCTGACACGGGACATCAATACCCGGGGTGCCATGGTGACCACGCGCAGCGGCCGGCAGAATTACGTGAAAGAAAATCCAAGCATCGCCAGGGTGTGCCGCCTGACGGAGATGCAGCGCAAGATCCGGGACAACCTGAAAATCACCCCGGCCCGGCGTTATCACGAGGAAGAAGAAGCGGAAGAAGAAGAAAAGGACGAGTTTGACGAGCTGTGAAACTCGGCTATAGCGCCGATGACCTGATCACCGGGCCGGGACGCGCGGCGCAGTACGCCTGGGACGTTTTGGCGGGGCGGATCGTGGCCTGCGAGAAAATCAAGCTGGCATGCCGGCGGTTCGTTGACGATCTGGAACGGGCCAAGAACCCCGACTATCCCTGGACATATTCACCCGAAAAAGCACAGCGCCCCATCACTTTCATGGAGCGCTTTTTAACACCCACGAAAGGCAGCTATGACAGGATGGAGCTGTTGCCCTGGCAATGCTTCGCCATCTGCAACATCTTCGGCTGGGTGAACAAGAAAACGGGGCTGCGCCGCTTCCGGGAAGCGCTGATCTATGTGGGCTCCGGCAACGGCAAATCCACCCTGATTTCCGGCCTTTCGGCTTATCTGGCCAGCAAAGACGGGGAGCGGGGCGCGGACATCGCGCTGTTCGCCAACGCCAAAGAACAGGCCAATATCATCTTCGGCGAAAGCAAGCGGATGATCGAAGCCAGCCCCAAGCTGTACCCCAAGCACTTCCGCACCACCCGGGACGGCATTTACTGCGACGAGGCGAACGCCAGCATCATTTCCCATGCCAACGACCTTTCCGCCAAGGATGGCCTGAACCCTTACGCGGCGGTGTTCGATGAGATCCACGAATACAAGGACTTCCGGCTGATCAACCTGATCAAGCCCAAGATGCTGAAGCGCCTGCAACCGCTGTTTTTGTACCTGACCACGGCGGGCTATGTGAACGAAGGGCCGCTGGATCACTATTACCGGCTGTTCAGCAGCGCCCTGGAGGACGGGAAGCTGGACCCGCTGGTGGCCGACCGGCTGTTCTGCCTGATCTTCGAGCTGGACGAAAGTGACGACATCGAGGACAGCAGCCAATGGATCAAAGCCAACCCTTCCCTTGGTTACCTGCTGGATCTGGACGCCATGCGCGCCCAATGGGAGGCCGCCAAGCGCATCCCCCAGGAACGGGCCAACTTCATCTGCAAATGCCTGAACATCAAGGTGAACGCGGACGAGGCCAGCTTTGTGGACTGGAGCGTGCTGAAAAAGAACGACCAGGTGATCGACCTGGAAAACCTGGAAGGGCACGTGGCCTACGCGGGCTTCGACCTTTCCACCCGCGAGGACTTCACCGCCGCCGCCATCGAAGTGCCGCTGGATTACAACCGGGCCTTCGTGCTGCATCACAGCTGGGTGCCGCGCAAAAAGCTGGACACCGTGCCGGAAGGCACGGATTTTTACAGTTGGAGCATGATGGGGTACCTGACTATCGTGGACGCCGATTACATCGAGCAGGACATGGTGGCGGACTGGATCTGGAAGCAGGCGCAATTCTTTGACCTGATGGGCGTTGGCTATGACCCGGCCAACGCCCGCTGGCTGGTGATGAATTTGGAGGGCAGGGGGCTGAACTGTGAAGTGGTCCGGCAGGGGCCCATCACGCTGAACGACCCCATGAAGGACCTGAAGGAAATGCTGCTGGACGGGCGCGTGGTGAGCAACAACGACCCCATGCTGCGCTGGTATACCGACAACGTGCGGCTTTCCAAAGAGGCGCGCCACGCCGACAAGGCCAACTGGATGCCCACCAAGCGCAAGCGTGACCTGAAGATCGACGGCTTCATGGCCTGGCTGTTCGCCCACACCATGGCCATGCGGGCCATGGAGCCGGAATATGACGAAAGCCGGTTCGATATTACGCACATTTCGCTGGATTAACGAAAGGGGGCTTATACTATGGGATTCTTTGACCGCCTGAAGCCGAAGGCCAGGGCCGAACCCGCCGAAAAGCAGCCCGCTGAACGGCTGACGCTGGAAGGCGCACGCCGGGCGGACTGGATCGGCAACAAGTCCGAATCCATTTGCGCCGCCGCCGCCCGCATGGCCAACACCTTGGCCAGCGCGCCCCTGCACATGTACAAGAATCAGGAGGTGCAGCGGGAACACAGCCTGGAAAGGCTGGTGCGCTTTTCCCCCGCTCCCGGCTGGAACAGCTTCAGCTTTGTGCGGGATATGGAGTACAGCCGGGACACGGTGGGCAGGGCTTATGCCTGGGTGATCCGGGATGCCCTGCGCTCTCCCCTGGAGCTTCGCTACTTTGACGCGGGCCTGGTGCAGACCCTGCAAGCGCTGGAAACCGGGGACGTGTGGCACCGGATCACGCTGCCCGACGGGCGGAACGGGTACATCCACGACAGCGATATGATCTACCTGACCTGGCTATCCAACGCGGGCACCATTTCCCCGGTGAGCGCGCTGAAGGGCAGCCTGGAATATGACTCGCAGGTAAAGACGTTCAGCCTGAAGCAGCTGGACGGGGTGCACGACGTGATCCTGATCTCCGCGCCCAGCAACATGAGCAAGGAGAAAAAAGACAAAGCCGTTAATGAAATTTTGGAAACCTACAAAGCAACCGGCAAAAACGCTCTGCTTTTGGACAGCGGCATGACGGCCACCACCCTTTCCGGCTCCCCCGTGGACCCGAAGGTGCTGGACGTGGACAAGGTGACGAAATCCCGGGTGGCCGGGGTGTACGGCATGCAAAGCTACCTTTTGGGCGACGGCACCAGCAACATGGTGAACAGCGAGGATCTGATGCAAAGCTTCCTCACCCTCACCATCGTGCCCGCCATGGCCCAATGGGAAGCGGAGCTGAACAAGAAGCTGCTGAGCACCAAGCTTTGGGAAGAGGGATACGCCTTCCGGTTCGATTCCTCGGACCTTTCCCGCGCCAACACCCAGGTGCTGGCCGACAAGTATTTCAAGGGTATCCGCGGAGGCAGCATGAAGCCCAACGAGGTGCGCAAGCAGGACGGCCTGCCGCCCGACCCCAACGGGGACGAGCTGCTGGTGAGCCGCGATCTGCTGCCGCTTTCGCTGATCGTGAATCACCCGGAACTGCTGCTGCAAGGGCCGCAGGGTATCCGCAACGGAGAGGGAGAAAACAGCTGATGCATAAGTTTTACAACCTGATCCCCGGCAGTCCGGGGGAAGAAGCCCGCCTGTACATCGACGGGGAAATCGTGGCGGGGAACAGCGGCTACGACTGGTGGAGCGACGCTTACCAGACCGGATTCCATGATTTCCGGCGCGAGCTTGCCAACTGCGGCCCCGTGACGGTGTACATCAATTCGCCGGGCGGGGACGTGTTCGCCGGGGCGGCCATGTACTCGGCCCTCGCGGAACACCCGCACAAGGTGACCGTGAAGATCATGGGCATCGCCGCCAGCGCCGCCAGCGTGGTAGCCATGGCGGGGGACGAAGTGCTGATCAGCCCCGTGGGGTACATGATGGTACACGATCCCTGGAGCTTCATTGCCGGGAACGCCCGGGAGCTGGAGCACGAAGCCCAGGTGCTGCGCGAGATCGGCGAGGGCATCGTGAACGCCTACGTCCGGAAAACCGGCAAAAGCGCCGACGAAATCAGGAAGCTGCTGGAAGCGGAAACCTACATGAACGCCCAGAGCGCCATTGAGATGGGCTTCTGCGACGACCTGTTCAACCCGGAAGGGGACGCCGCCGCCTATGCCCAGGCCAGCGCCCCCGCCGCCGCCATGCGCGGCAGGGACTACACGCCCGCCGCTTACATGGCACGGCTGGGAAAGCCGCTGGTGAAGCCCGAGTTTCTGAACAAAGAAATGAACGTCGGGAAAGCCCCCAACCCCATCATCGCGCAAGCGCTTGCGCTTGTGAAGAAAACGACAGGGGCGGGTTGACAAGCCCGCCCGAAGGAGGAAAAAGACATGAATTTGGAACAGATTAACGACGCCATCCGCACCAAGGGCGAAAAAGTGCAGGGCCTGAGCGCCCAGCTGGCCCTGGCCGCCACCCAGCCCAGCCCCGACCTGAAGGAAGTGAGCCGCCTTCAGGACGAGCTGAACCGGGAAAACAGCGCTTTGCAGGCGCTGAAGCTGTCCGCCGAAAGCATGACCGGCGAACAGAGCGAAAAGCTCTCCAAGCAGCCCGCCGCCGCTTCGCCCGCCCAGGAGAGGAGCCTGAAGGAGATTCGGAAATCCAACGAATACGCCCGTTCCTTCGCCTACGCGCTGCGCAACGGCCTGACCCCCAAGACGGGCTGGGGCGTGGAGCAGTTGCACCCCCTGTACGACGCCCTGACCATCGGCGGCGGCGATCCCGTTGGCACCGACGGCGGCTTCCTGGTGCCCGAGGACATCGACCACACCATTCACGAGCTGATGCGCGCCCTGAACCCGCTGCGGGACTTCTTCGCCACTGAACAGGTAAGCGCCAACAGCGGCTGGCGCGTGAAGGATAACGCCCCCACCACCGGCTTCTCCGCTGTGAACGAAACCGCCACCATTTCCCGGAACGACCAGCCCGCCTTTGCGACCGTGAGCTACACGCTGACCAAGTACGGCCTGATCCTGCCCGTTTCCAACGAACTGGTGGCCGACGAGGTGGCCAACCTGTTCGCCTACCTGGCCCGCTGGGGCGCGAAGAAGCAGATCATTACCGAAAACACCCTGCTTTTGGCGGCCCTTTCCGACCTGGCTTCTTCCGCCGTGGAGATCGCGTCGGTGGCGGAATACAAGGGCATCGTGAGGCTCCTGAACGTATCTCTTGACCCCGCCATCGCCGCCCGCGCCGTGTTTATCACCAACCAGGACGGCTACAACGTGATGGACACCATGGAGGACATGAACGGCCGGCCCATGATGCAGCCCGACCCCACCCAGCCGACCCGGAACCTGTTCAAGGGCCACAGGGTGTGCGTGGTGAGCAACGCCGTGATGCCCAGCACCACCGTGGACGACAAGACCACCGCGCCCCTGTTCGTCGGTGACGGCGAGGAATTCGCCACCCTGTTCGAGCGCGCGCCCATGGAAATGCTGAGCACCAGCATCGGCGGCGACGCCTTCGACAAGGACTGCACCAACGTCCGCTATATCAAGCGCATGGGCGTGAGTAAGTTCGACACCGCCGCCATGAAGATGGGCAAGCTGGAAGTGTAAACGGTCGGCGCAAGCGCTGACACCGAAATGGGAGGGAATAAAAATGTCTACGATTCGTGAAGTGCAGCAGACCATTGCCAACGCCCTGGTGGCCATTGCCGACCGCATCGCCGGGGATCACCTGCCCGTGGTGACCGCGGAGGACGCGGGCAAGGTGCTGACCGTGAACGCGGAGGGCAAATGGGAAGCCGCGGCCCCGTCTGATTAACGCATGCGCGGGGGGACGGAGGAAAACCGTTCCCCCGCATGAAAGGAGGAGGGCCGCATGCTGACCATTGACGATCTGGTTCGCTGGGCGGAGGAAAACCCCGAAGACACGCACGCGAAAAGCAATTTGCAGGACGCGCTGGACGCCGCCGTGGCGTACATACAGGGCGCGGGCGTGCCGGATACGGACAGCGCCCTTCGGGACATGGCCCTGCGCAAGCTGGCCCTGTATTTCTACGAAAACCGCAGCGCGGATGAAAGGAACGGCTATCCCGATCCCCCGCCCGACCTGAACGCGCTGATTTTGAATTTGAGGTACTGAGCATGAATACCGGCGCGCTGAAATACGTGATCGAAATTTACGGAAAGCCCAGGGCCCAGGACGCCGACGGCTATGTGAACAGCGAACCCATGCTGCTTTTCAGCGGCGTGCGCGCAAAGCGCATGGACGCGGGGAACCGGGAAGTGTGGGAGGCTTACGCCGCGCAGGTGCAGAACGTGGTGAACTGGAAGATCCGCCATCTGGACGGCATCGAGGTGGGCATGGAGATCCGGCACGGCGGGCAGCGCTACGAGATCATCGCCGTGCAGCACCTGGACGGCGCGCCCCGGTACATGACGCTGAAAACATCGATGAAGGAGGCAGAATAGTGCTGGACGTTCAAGCGGCGCTGACAAGCGCCGGAGTGCCGGGCTATCGGGACGCCTTCCGCCCCACGCCCGGAGTAAAAAACCCTCCGGGCGTGTATTGCGTTTATCAGATCACCACGATTCCGACCATGTACGCCGACGACGAGGCACAGGCAGAACTGGTGCGCGTGCAGCTGTACCTTTTCAGCCAGAACAGCCCGGAAGCCACCCAGGCGGCTATTGTGGCCGCCATGGAGGCACAGACCTTCGACCGCAGACGGACGCGGGACGACTACAACCCCAGCACCGAAGTATACCTGGTGCTGAGCGAGTGGGAAGGCTTGGCCTGGAAATAGAACGCGGAGGGATTTGCCATGGCGCGGTTTGACACCAAGGGCCTGGACGGCGTGCTGGAAGAAATGAAGCGGGAAGGCGAGCTTGTAGGCCCCGCCGCCGACGCCATGCTGATGGCGGGCGCGGAGCAGGTGAAGCTGGCCTGGCGGCGCGCCGCCTCGGAACACGGCCTGCGCTTCACGGGCGAGATGATCGAATCCATCGCTTATCCCAATAAGCCGAAACAAATCGGCGACGTGCGAAGCATCGACATCTACCCGCAAGGCACAGACAGCGGCGGAAAGCACACGAAAAAGCCCATCCGCAACGCCACGAAAGCCTTCTATGTGAACTACAAGAGGGGCAAGGGCTCCGGCTGGATCGACGAATACGCGGACAAATACAGCGAGGACATGGCCATCCCGGCCATGATCGCCGCATGGGAGAACTACAAAAAATAAGGAGTTGAAAAAGCTATGGCTGGTATTGGACTTAAATGCTTTGGCTTCGCCCGGCTGGTGAGCGAAACCGACGGCGCGCGCACCTATGGCACCGGCATGCTGGTGGGCAAGGCCATCCAGGCGAACCTTCAGTGGCAGACGGACGACAGCAAGCTGTTTGCCGATGACGCTGTGGCCGAAACCTACAACGGCATCACCGGACTGGAGATCGACGCCACCGCCGACGACCTGACGCCGGAGATGGAAATGCTGATGCTGGGCACCGAAAAGGACGACGAAACCGAAGAATACTGGGACGGCGGCGATCCCGGCCCCGTTGGCGAATACGGCTACATCCGCGTGCTTCAGCGCGGCAACTTCTCGCTGTTCCGGGTGGAAATCATCCCCAAGATTACCTTCCGTCGGAACAACGAGGACATGCAGACCAAGGGCCAGAACGTGACCTGGGGAACGGCCGGCGTGCACGGCTCCGCCGCCGCGGTATTCAGCGGCGCAGGCAAGAGCCGCTTCCGTAAGAAGAAGTATTTCAGCACCTGGGAGGCCGCTTACGCTTACCTCCTTTCCGAGCTGAACATTACCGGCAACACCCAGGGCCTGACCCTGAACACCACCGCCGCCACTGTGGCTGCCGGTTCCACCGTGACGCTGACGCCCATTTCCGTGCCCACCGGTGTGACCGCTACGGATCTGCACTGGGAGAGCGACAACGTAGCCGCCGCCACCGTGAGCAGCGGGGGCGTGGTGACCGGCGTGGCCGCCGGCGAAGCGGTGATCAGCGCGGAATACAAGGGGCTTGTGGCCCGTGCCCGCGTGACCGTGACGGCCGCGCAGTAAAGGAGCGAACGCATGAAGAAGCCTGTGATCCTCAACTTGCAGGGGAATGAAATCGAACTGCGTTTCACCATGGCCGCCTGGGAGCGGATGGAGGACGAAATCTGCACCCTGGAGGACTTGCAGAAACGCATGCAGCTGCCGGGCCGCCTGCGCCTGATCCCTCAGGTGGCAGCCCTGCTTGCCCAGGACGCGCAGCCGGGAACGACGGCTGAAATGATCTTCGACAGCATGCGCCCCGCCGATCTGAGGACGGTGAGCGCGGCCGTTATGCAGGCCATTACCGACGGCCTTACCATGGATGAAAAAGCCGACGGGGAGGAAGCCCGCGACGCGGTGCTGGAAGAAATCGAATCAAAAAAAGAAGGGGCCGTCTGAGCTACAGGCTCGTGACGGCCTGGGGACTGATTGCCGGGCTGCAAATGGCGGACATGGGCCATTTACGGCCCGGCTTTGTGTGCGATCTGTTTGTGATCCGCCGGAACTACGACGACGAACAGCACGGCATCCGGCGGCAGAAGGACGACCACGATATATCGGACGAAGACGCCGTGATGTTTCAACGCTTGGCGGCGGGCGAGGAGGTGGGCGCGTAAATGCCCCGTGAAATCAAAACCACCCTGGCGGTGGACGGCGAGGCCGCGTATAAGCGGGCTATTCAGGACGCCAGCAAAAGCATAACCCAGATGAACAGCGCCCTCCAACTTGCCTCTGCCCAGTTTAAGCAAGACGGCGACGCCATGAAGCTGATGGAAACCCGCAGCAAGACCCTGCGGGCGGAAATCGACCAGCAGAAGGTGATCGTGAAATCCCTGGAAGGCGCGCTGAAGGACGTTACCAAGCAGTACGGGGAGGACAGCAAGGAAGCCGAAAAATGGCAGGCTGAGCTGAACCGGGCCCAGACCAAGCTGGTGAACCTGGAAACGGAGCTGGAAAACAATAACAAGGGCCTGGACAAGAACGGGAAAGCCTTTGAAAGCGCCAGCGGGAAAGCCCAGGGTTTTGGGAATGAGCTTTCTTCGCTGGACAGGATACAGCAAAGCACCACCTTCCAGGCGCTGAATACGGCGCTGGGGAAAATTGATAGCGGATTTCAGGCCGCCCTTGACAAGGGAAAGCAATTCGCCGGGTTCATCTGGAACACGGCGGTGGAAAGTTCCAACCACTACGACGACCTGGCGACGGAAGCCCTGAAATTGAACGTGCCCGTGCAGACCCTGCGGGCCTGGGAAACGGCGACCCAGCGGGTGGATACGGAAACCAAGGACATCGCTAAGAGCCTGGTTAAGCTGGTGAACCCATCGAAGCAGGTGAGCGACGCCCTGCGAGACCTGGGCGTGCGCACCACGCAGTACACCGGTGAATACGGGAAGTTCGGCGCGATCGTGGGCCAGCGCGATTCTATTGATATATTCTGGGACACCATCGAAGCCATCGGCAAGCTGGGCACCGTGCAGGCGCAGGAAGCAAAAACCAATGAGATTTTCGGCAAATCCTACCAGGAGCTGCTGCCGCTGATCAAGGCGGGCCGGGCCGCGTGGGACGAATACGTGGCGAAAGCCATGGAAACCGCGCCGGACGAGGAAGCCGCCGACAAGCTGACCACGTTCAACGACGCGCTGGTGGAGTATAACAGAGCCCTGACCGATTTCAAGGATACGATTTCCTCCGGGATCGCGCCGGGCCTGACCGACCTGACCAAAGCCGGTACGGATTTCCTGACGGAAATGACGAAATGGGCGCAGAGCCCGGAGGGCCAGGAAAAGCTGGACAAGCTGAGCCAGGCCATCTCCGACATGGTGAGCAGCCTTGCCACGGAAGGGAACTTCAGCAAAGTGGTGGAAGGCGCGACCACCGTGGTCCAGGACTTCACCAGCGCGCTGCAATGGGTGATTGATAACTGGAAGGCCGTTGCGATTGGTATCGGCGCGATCGCGCTGGTGTCCGGCGCAATCAAGGTCGGCAGCGGCGTGCTCTCTTTCCTTGAAACCATCAAAATGATCAACTGGCTGAACGTGGCCAGCGGGGCGAATGCTTTGGCCAACGCCGCCGGAAGCGGCGCTGCCGGTGGGGCCGCTGCCGCAGGCGCTGCCGGTGGGGCTGCTGCCGGTGGGGCCGCTGCAAGCGCGGCAACGGGTGCAACGGTGACAAGCCTTATTTCAAAGGCGTTTTCCGGCGCTGAAGCGTTTGTCGGAGCGCTCACCAGCAAATTAGGGCTTGGGGGGCTGGCCGTGCTGACGGGCGTGCCCATGATCGACTTTTTCAAAAATCCGGGAAAGTATCTTGGAGATGGAGAACGTGCGCTGAAAACCTTTGAAAGCTTGGGCGCTGATCCCCTTTCCGGGCTTGAAGCCGGGATAACAAAGCCAGAAACCATAAAAAAGGGGCTGTGGTCGCTTTTGGGATGGGGCGGCGAAGAAGCACCCCAGCAAACAACGGGCGATCCCAAGCATCCGAAACACATCACCGGGACGGCTTCCCCTGAAAGCATGCAAGGCTATGTTGAGCGCACGGTGGAGGACATCTACGACGATCTTTACAAGGCCATCAACGATTACGACCCGGCAACGAATATCCAGGAAGAAACGCAATTCTTCGATAACGTGCTGAAACCGCTGGTAGCGGAAGCCATGCAGGCGGGGAACGTGCCGCTGGAAGAAATGGACGAAATCGCCGCCCTGTTCAAAAAGAAGTTCCTGGATTCCTTCGAGGACGACTGGGAGGGCACGACGGGCGGCCTGCTGAATATCCTGCAGGAGGCCATCGACGAAAAGGCCCAGGGCGTGAAGCTGACGCTTGATCCCATCATCCCGGACGACACGGAGGAGCTGCTGCAAAACCAGATCAGCCGCATCACGCTTCGGGTGGTGGCCGTGCCCGTGGTGGGCAGCGTGAGCGCCAGCGGAGGCGCCGGATCTTCCAAGAGCTATACCAACAACAACAACCTGTACGTGCAGAACATGAACATGAACGGAAGCGCAGACGTGGACGGCCTGGCGGATGCCATCGCCACCCGGACACGGAACAACATGAGAGGTTTTGGCTAAGAAAGCAGGGAAGGAGAAGCGCGGAGCGATATGCAGAGAAGTTTTTTCATTTGGAACGGCGTGGACAGCCGCACGATGGGCCTGCTGCTGGAAGGCCGCGCCCCCATCGTGCGCCCGGAGGAGCGCGTGGTGCACGTGCAGATCCCCGGGAAAAGCGGCGATATGACCGAAACCGAAGGCCAGGCCATCTATAACAGCTACATTCAGACGGTCAGCTTTTCCGTGGTTGGTAAGGAGCGGGTGAACGCGATGCTCAAATGGCTGCGGGGCCCTGGGTATGTGACCTTTTCCGCGGAGCCGGACCGCCGGCAGAGCGCCCGCGTGATCGGTGCGATCACGATGGACCGGGTGCCCATGAGCCTGGACAGCTGGAAAGGGCAGGCGCAGTTCTCCTGAAAGAACGACTGTACAGCATTGCCGAAACGCTGACCGCCGCGGGCACCGTGCGCAACGCCGGGGACGTGGACGCTTTCCCGGTGATCATCGCCACACCGGCCCTGGGGGCCACCGACATGGCCGTGACGGTGAACGGCAAGACGCTGACCATCAACTACGTTTCCGGGCCTGTGCGCATCGACAGCGAGGCCCAGGAAGTGAGCGACGAAGCCCGCACGGCGCTTTTGACCCAGGAAACGGGCGGACCGTTCCCCGTGCTTCATGCGGGCGATAACACGGTCGGCGGCAGCGGCTGGGCCAGCCTGGCCATCTACAAAAACGAGCGTTTTCTCTAAGGGGGGCTGAAATATGGCAACGAAAACCGCGAGTATCGCCGATTTCAGCATCATCTCAAGGTGGGAGAATAACGCGAGCGGGAATATCAGCGGCGGGCCGTACCTGGCCACGGAAACCAAAACGGCCACCATTTCCGGCGTGCCGGAAGGGGCGGTGATCGAAGGCGCGGCGCTGACGGCGCGGTACGGCTCGCCCTACACCGGGGCCGCTTTGTTTCAGATCAACGGCGAAGCGGCCGAATACGGCGGGGAATACACCGTGGAGCTGACCCCAACGGAAACCGGGAACGGAGAATACACGATTGTCTTTTCCTTCAGGGCCAACGGCGCTTCGGGTTTGTCCCAGGGCTACCATAGCGGCAGTATCACGGTACAGGACGCGGTGGTGGCAGTTACCTATTCAGACGAACCGCCAACGCCGCCGCAACCGCCAGAACCTGAAATCGACTGGGGCGGCGACCGGCCCATTTCCGTATTCGCTCCCATGAACCTGGACCGGTTCAACAATAACGGCGTTGCGATCCTGCGCCCCACCTACGGGCGGGGCGTGACCGTGGCCGGGGGCAAGTGCTCCATCACCCTGCGGCACCCCATCGACCCGGAGGGGAAATGGGCGTACCTGGTGCCGGAGGCCATCATCCGCGCCCCCGTGCCGGAAGAAACCATCGAAAACGCTTTCGCGGGCATTGAGGTGGATCTGTACCGGACGAACACCAGCGCTGCCCTGCGGGACGGGCCCAGCGAACCCACCGTGATCACCTATGAAGCATGGAGCCCCGATGGGAATTATCCCGTCGGCAAAAAAGTAACTTACACCTACAACAGCAAAAACTACCAATGCGTCTATTTTGACGAAACATCCCCCTACAAAAACGTAGCGCCCCCGAACAGCGACTGGTGGAAGGAAATCGCAAGGTACAGCCCCGGCGCGTCGGTTCTGGTACAGCTTGCCAGCGGGCAAGACCTGTATTTCCTGGAGGACGCGGGCAGCGGATGGTATTACATGAGCACGCCCCTGGGGATCGAGGGCTATGTCAAGGCCAACCAGGTGACCTTCATCCAGCACATGACGCCGGAAGAATCGCAGGAGCGCACGATCCGCGACCAGCTTTTCCGGATCACGGACGTGACGGTGAACACCAAGACCATGGAGGTTGAGGTGTACGCGGAGCACGTGAGCTACGACCTGGCGGCGATCCTGCTCCGGGACGTGCAGATCAGCAAGGCGACGCCGGCATTCGCCATCAACCGCATCATGGACGGCCTGATGGAGCCCTACCGGGGCACGGTGAGCACCAACCTTACAACGGACGCCTATGGCACATATACAGGCAAGATCAACGGGAAAAACGGCATCTACGCTTTCCTTGACCCGGATAACGGCATCGTGCCCACGTTCCAGGCCAGATTCACCAGGGATAACTGGGATCTGTTCATCCTGGAAAACACCCACAAAGACCGGGGCGTGCGCATCAAATACGGCGTGAACTCCAAGGGGATCGTCTGGAAGCGCAGCCGGAACAACCTGGCCCTGCGCGTGGTGCCCGTGGCGAAGGACGCGGACGGAAACGACTACTACCTGCCGGAGCTATACGTGGAGAGCCCCGACATCAACGATCACCCCGTAAAATACATGTACCGCCTATCCGTAAAAGGCCAGATCGGCAAGGACGACGGCACGGGCACCAACACCAAGTGGACGGCGGAAACCCTCTGCGACGAAATGCGGACGAAAGCCCAGGAGCTTTTCGACGTGGATCACGCCGATCAGATCTACCACGAGATCACGGTGGATTCTGAACAGATGGGCGACACGGAGGAGCACGCCTGGATGCGGGATCTTCAGCATGTGCTGCTGTATGATACGGTGCATGCGGACGATGAGCGCGTCGGCCTGGAAAACGTCCCCCTGGAAGTGACGGAGATTGAATGGGACTTCGTGACCCAGCGGCCCCCGAAGATCACAAAAATCAAGGTATCCACCGCCATCGACCACGGGCTGACCACCGTGGCCGGGTACAATATCGGAAACAACAGCATCGGCGCGGAAAAAATGACCGAAGCGGCGATCCAGGAGATCGCGAACCTTTTGACATAGGAGGCACAACATGGCGCAGTTTATCAACATCCATCCGGTGGATTTATCCGGCGGCGCGGCCCCGAAGCTGCCCCTGGGGGTGATCCACCAGGGGGATCACCTGGCCAACCGCTGCGGCGCGGCGGTGATGCTGGGGAAGGAGCCGGTCCAGTTGGGCGGAAGCTGCGCGGGCACCGCCATCCTGGCGGACGGCAGCACCGTGCCCCTGACCGGCACCATTGACGGCAATCTGGCCTATGTGGAGCTGGACGGCGAATGCTATGCCGTGGAGGGCCCGATTTCCGTGTTTGTGAAATGGGTGAACGGCACGCTGGAAACCACCCTGATTTCGTTCTTCGGCACGGTGGAGATCACCGAAACCGGAGCTGTTATCCAGCCCAGCACGCCGATTCCTGATCTGCCCCAGCTGCTGGCCTCCATTGAGGAAATGAGGGCGGCCACCGAGGACGCGGAGGACGCGGCTGTGGCGGCGAACACCGCCGCCGTGCTGGCGTATGAGGGCAAGCCCACCATTTACTGCTGGGGCGACAGCCTGACCGAGGGGGTGGGCGGCTGGATCATGCCGCCGGATGGGCATAACGCCTACATGGCGTACAGCTACCCCGCGTGGCTGGCCCAAACCTACGACGCCATCAACCTGGGCGCGCGGAGCGAAAACATCCCGGCCATTATGGCCAGGCAGGGGGCCGACCCCATCGTGCTGCAAGCCGCGCTTTCTATTCCGGCGTCCAAAGACACGCCGGTTTTGGTGCAGCAGGTAACGCGGATCTATGACCAGACCCAGGGCCAGGGCTTCACCAGCAAAAGCGGGGCGCTGGTGAAGATCCACAAAGAGGTGGAAAGCCCCGGCTTCAATCCCTGCGTGATCGCCGGGGTGGAAGGCATCCTGTACCGGGAGCTGACCAGCGAGCCCCTGGACAACGAAACGACCTACAACTATTACTTCAAGCGGCTGGAAAACGGCGCGGCGGTAACGGCGGCGGCGGGCGAGGAAATCAAGACCTACGCCATGCTGCACTGCCGCAAGGGCGTGGCGGTGATTTGGATGGGCGCAAACGGCGGGGCTTCCTCCGCCGCTGATTTCATTTCCAAGGTGCAGGCCATGGTGGCCTATGGCCAGTACGCCAATTACCTGGTGATTATCAGCCGGGAGTTCTCTGGCAGCGCTTTGGACGCCATCAAAACCGCCCTGACGGACGGCCAGGGTGTGTGCCACGTGATCAGTTTGATGGACGAGCTGCCTTATCGTGGATATGCCATGGCCGGAATTCAGCGAAAGTCGATCGATACAAGCGAATGGTCAACTACCGACCCGATTAAGAAAAACGCGCCGCTGCTGTGCGAGTACCTTGGAGCGCAGAATCCACCCAATGTATACATAGCGGACGGTGGCACCGGCCTGAACGTATACGTGGGCGGCAACGCACTGGCGGAGGAGGATCGGTACGGAGCGCTGCACTACAGTACCTGGGGCTATAAGGCCATCGGCAAGCTGGTGGCCGAAAAGCTGGGAACCATGGAGCTGGTCCGCCGCGGCGGCCATCAAAAGGATGCATATGGGCCCCTGCTGTATAAGCTGGCCTCGCCGCAAACGCTGACCGGCCACAACTACATCAATACCGGCGTGAAGCTGTACGACGACGTGGACAAGGACTGGACGCTGGCCGTAAGGTGGAGCGGGACACCGATCAGCCCGGAGGGCTACCCGGCGAACATCTTCTGCTGCGCGAAAGACAGCGCGTGGAAGGGCCTGCTTTATCGGTATTATCAGGCCAACGGCGCCAATCTGCTGTTCGGCTCCGGTGCGTTCAATGTTAACGGCGAACACAACATCATCGACAATTACGCCGGGGACAACGTGATCGTGATCAGC
Organism: uncultured Eubacteriales bacterium; assembly: GCA_902764565.1. Classification (GTDB taxonomy): domain Bacteria; phylum Bacillota; class Clostridia; order Christensenellales; family Aristaeellaceae; genus RUG563. Next base: position 16,480 of record CACWWM010000014.1, on the reverse strand, counting down.
AAGGACGGCGATCAGTACGCGGCGTTTATTAACAGCAGCACGATGGCCTATGGCCAGCACCTGACCTACGCCCTCGACCCTGCGGACGCTATCGACCTGCCGCTGATCATCGGCGCACGGTACAGCTCCTCCGGCGAAGCCATCCAGTACAAGACCGCCTTCACGATCGAGGACGTGCGGATCTACGATTCGGCGCTGAGCGATGCGGACGCGCTTTCTTTGTATGAAGAGCTTGCAGAATAAGCAGAGCGCAGGGGGAGGTGAGAAAGGATGAACTGCGAGAAGCCGGTGAAGAACGAAACGGAGGAAAAGGCCGAAAGCGAAGCCTCCGGGGGCGATTTCGGCGAAGCCCTGGCCATCTTTGCGCAGTGCCGCGGCCTGGCCATTGAGGATGATGGAACCGGCCTTGTCTTGCGGCCCAAGGCCGATCACGGATAGACGGCACGCGGCCAACACATTCACGGCGAGAGGAGTGCGTTTATGCGCGGAAACAGCGTATATCCTCAGATCATGATTCAGATGCTTCTGAGGGGGTGGGACTACCGGGAATTGGCTGAAAAAGCAGGACTGAGCTACACTTCCCTGCGCAGGAAGCTGCTGGGCAAGACCCCTCTTTATCTGGACGACGCCCGCTGTCTGCAAAAAGCGTTTGACTGCGGCATGTCCCTGGATGAGCTGTTCGTCAGGAGGATGTCATGGTGAATCCGAATTGCGTTTACCCGCAAGTAATGGCGCAGCTGCATTTGAGAGCCGGAACCTACCGTGAACTGGCGCGGCAGACGGGGATCGAGTATAAAATGCTTTGCCAGAAGATGGCTGGATCGCGGCCCCTTCGGCGGGATGAAGCGGAGCGAATCCGGGCCGCCCTGGGCTGCATCATGCCCATTGAAAGGCTTTTTGCGCGGAACGGCGACGGGGCGTACAAGGACGAAAAAACGCTGCTGATTGGCTTTCGGTCCTTGTCCCGGAAGGGGAAGGCTTTTATGCTGCAAGCCATGGAAGCGGCAAAGCTGGCGTATCCTGCAAAAGAGGATGATCCCATTGCGGAAGAAAACGGGTAGGTGATAATGGATGGACATAAAGGGACAATACCTCTACCCCCGGTTAGAGATACAGCTTTGCATGATGGGCTGGAATTATAAGCAGCTCGCGCAGGAAGCGAAGATAGAGTACAAAAGCCTGCGCCGGAAATTGCACGGGGAATCGCCCCTCCAATTTGAGGAAGCGGAGCGCATCCGGGATGCCATCTGGCGCGGATGCGGCTCCGATAAGCAAATCGGCCTGGACAAGCTATTCGCTGCTACCCTCACAGATTATTAAGCAGCATGCCTCGAAAGCGCATGCGAAGGAGGAAACATGAAAATTCTGACGATTCGGGATCTCTTGCGTAAGATCGGCCAGCCGGTATGGGTGGAGCAAAAGACCGACGAAAAGCCTGCTTGTGCCTGCGAGGTGGTCTTCGACGTGGCCGGGTTGGCTTTCGGGGTGGCGAAGACATGCCTTGTTACGGGCAGCATGCAGGCGGATAGTTTTCTGCCCCTGCATGAAATGAACGTATCCTGGCGGCCCTGGGACGAACAGCCCACGGAAGAGGCTATGATCAGCACCCCCTGGGTGTTCGACGAAGAAATGCACGACTGGATCAATCAGGTCAGGTTTACGGTGTACAGAGAGGGTGCCAACGACGCGACCAAACCCGCACCCGAGCCGGGAGCGAAGGATGAAGTGGACGAAGAAACGGGGCTGAATCCGAAGTATCTGGCCTATTACACCTGGTACAAGAACGGGCTGGACGATCTGCTGAACCGGATCGAGGCGGTCCAGAGCGATATTGAGGGAATCAACGACTACGACACGCTGAGCAAGATCCGGAACGAGGTGGAGAAGCAAATCGTGGCGCAGTTAAGACATGTGCTCATCTGCGACGCGGAAGAAATGAAGCGTGAGGCGCTGGCCCTGCTGCTGGACACCCAGGCCGATGATGATGAAACGTAAGGAGGGATGAAAAGTGACGATCCTGTATGACGTGATCGACACACGGACGGACAATTACCATTCTGTGGTGGTGGTGAAAAACCGGCTGGCGCGGTTTTTCGTGCCGGCCAACCCGCCCCAGGAGTGACACCGTGGAGCACATAAAGGAAAGGAAGGGTAAGCATGAACGAGCGCGCGGAGGCCGTGAAAGCCTATGCGAACAGCCGGATCGGCTGCCCCTACGTGTACGGGGGCACCGGGAAAACCTGTACGCCTGATTACAGGCTCGACAGGATGGATCAATACCCCAAGTACGCCGACCTGATCAGAAACAACTGCCCCCGCCTGAAAAGCGGGGCGGGCAGCTGCGCCGGCTGCAAATGGGCGGAAAACGGCAAGGGCAGGCAGGCGTATGACTGCGCCCAGCTCATGCTGTACGCCATGATGCAGGCGGAAATCACCCTGGTCAGCGGCGCCAATTCCCAGTGGCTGCGGACGGAATTTGTGATAAAAGGCCCCATCGCCGAAATGCCCAGGGATATGATGTGCCTGGTGTACCGCGAGGACAGCGACGGGAAAAAGCACCATACCGGCCTGTACGAAGGCGACGGCACCGTGACCCACGCCAAGGGGCACGATTACGGGGTGGTGCGGGAACCTTTGGAAGCTGTCAAGCTGACCCACTACGCCATCCCGTCCGGGTTGTACACCGATGCCGAGCTGCGGGCCGCCGGAATAGAACCCGGTCTGAACCTGCCCACCCTGCGCCGCGGATCGCGCGGAAAGCTGGTGGAGCAATTGCAGAAAGTGCTGAACTTCCTGCTGGACGGCAAGCTGGCCGTGGACGGCATATTCGGTGAAAAGACCGAAAAGGCGGTGAAGGCATTCCAGAAAGCCGCCGGACTGGCCCAGGATGGCGTGGTGGGGCCCAAGACCTGGGGAGCGTTAGGCGCCAAGGAAGCGGACGAACCGGCGGAAACGCCGGAAGCACCGGAAGCGCCGGCGGACAGCACGACCGATCCCCCCACGGAGCAGGGCGAAGAAATCGCAAACATACCAAAATCCATATTGAAAGCATGGGCGGAGGAACTGGAAGATTTGGCCCGGAGCATCCGGAAATACGCCGATTGCTGAAAAAAGGAGGAACCAACGATGAAACGGATTTACAGAGCCCCCCATAACCCCACGGCCCCGTGGCTGCCCCATGAATATCTGCTGGAATCTGACGCGGAAGCCGCCCAGCTGCCGACGGAGGGTGTGCCCGCCGGGAGCCTGGGGTACACCATAAACAACAGCACCCGGAAGATGATGGGCGCGGACGGGCGATGGGAGAACGCACCCGTTCCCACGCCCGTCGGCGGGATCAGCGTGGCAGACGACGGAACCGGTCTGATCATTATCACCTCGGAATAAGTTGGGAGGAAAACGCGCATGAAGAAAGTCACAGAAACGATGGCGGCGGTCGTGGGGGCCGTTATGAGCTTTCTCACCGGCCTGCCGCCCATTATTTGGGTGCTGGTGGCCGTCATGACGTTGGATTACGTGACGGGCCTCATCTGCGGGGCCATGGGCAAAAGCCCGAAGACGGCGAGCGGCTACCTGGAGAGCGGCGCTGCGTTCAAGGGCCTGCTGAAAAAGGCCCTGATTATCCTGGTGGTGCTGCTGGCCGGGCTGCTGGATCAGGCCGTGGCCATGAGCGCCGGCATCGAGTTCGAGGCCGTGGCGGGCGCTACGTGCCTGTGGTTCATCGCTTCGGAGGGAATCAGCATCCTGGAAAACGCCGCGGCCATCGGCGTTCCCATCCCGAATATCCTGCTCCGTATGCTGGAGCTTTTCAAGAGCAAGGGCGGCAACGACAATCAGGAAAAATAATAAGAGCATCCGCGTTCATTGCGAGCGCGGATGCTCTTTTTTTGTTGGGATTTCAGGCAAGCACACGCTTCAGCGCGTCCTGGATCAGGGCGAAGCATTCCGCCCGAACGGGTGCGCGGGCTGTGCGCAAGCGCTTGCGCGTCCGCTGTTCCGCGATCAGCAACCGGTGCGGGTGCGCGGGATTTGACCTGAAGGGGTAAAATGCCAGGGTAGAGCATGGCTGCGACGCATCACGGCGAGGCGCTCGGGGCCTGCGGGCGGGCTGGGGGTATCCCCCGGGCGGTTCGGACAGGCGCGCGCGCTCCCCGCGAACCGACATCTGCCAGCGCTACACACCGCGGAAAGAAATTTCTGAAAAAACAGGTAGGGCCTGCTCTTTGTCACAAAAACACACCGACATTTTTACCGACAGTTATGTATTTTTTCGCGTTTTGTGCGCGTTATATGGGGCAAAAACAGAATCAGGGCAAAACGCCGAAAAATGAAGAAAAGGCCGAAACCATAAGGGTTTCAGCCTTTTCTTTCTGGTGCGCTCGGCGCGACTCGAACGCGCGGCCTTCAGAGTCGGAGGCACGTTGTCGCCCGATGTATAAAATACAAAAATAGCCCTGAAATACTGTCTATTATACGGAAATTGTTATGATTTATGCGGAATATCGGAAGCGTTACCGACAGGATTACCGACAGACGCGAACTGGGCGAAGCGCTGGCGGGCGATGTCGGTGGCCTGGGCCTGCTTCTGCTGGGACAGGTGGGTGTAGATCCGTAGGGTGACCATAATATCGGCGTGGCCCATCCAGAGCTGGGTGGTCTTGGGGTCGATGTCCGCGTCATAGCAAAGGGACGCGAAGGTGTGGCGCAGGTCATGGCAGCGGAGCGGGAAGGTTTTCCAATGCTTCAGCTGCTCCTCCGTGGCCCAGCGCCTGGACGTGCCGTTCAGCTCCTGCTCCAAGTTGGTGATATAGGATTCAAAGCAGCGGGAGAAGGCGGATTCCGTGCACATTGCGCCCTTGGCGCTGGGGAGGACAAGGCCCTCTTTGGGGGCGGCGGCCAGGATCGCGTCCAGGGGCGGAAGGATGGGGATGTCCCGGACGGAAGAAACGGACTTGGGGGCGTCGAGGAAAAAGTCGGTGCCGTTTTCGGAAATGTGGGCGGATTCGGTGACGTGGATCAGCTGGGCGTCCAGATCGATGTCCCGATCAAAGCGCATGGCCATGGCTTCCCCTCGGCGCAGCCCGGCGTAGAGCATGAGCATGGCGGCATAATAAAAGCGGTGACCGGTGCAATGGGTGGTGATAAAGACGCGCTCCTCCGGCTCCAGGGCGCGGTGGGTGCCGGCGGTGCCGGAAGGGGGATCGAGCTGATCGCAGGGATTGAAGAGGATGAGCCTGTCCTGGCGCGCGGCCTCGAAGATGGCGCGGGCCGTCATGGCCGATTTCTTGATAGCGGAGGAGGAGAGCCCGGCGCGGGTGTTGATGAACGCCTGGACATCGCTGGGCATGATCTCGCGCAGCTGCTTTCCCTTAAAAGCGGATTTGAGCAGATCCACGTCGTGCCGGTAGGTGGCCAGGGTGCCGGGCTTCAGGCCGGATTTGTAGGTTTGGAGCCAATGATCGGCGTAAGCGCCGAAGGCCGTTTTGTCGTCGGCCTTCAGGCCGGCGGCCAGATCGCGCTCGAAGGCTTTTTTCTTATTTTCCGCTTCCTTCTGCGATTTGCCGTAGAAGGATTTTTTCTTTGCCAAGCCGTTCTGGTCCTTATAGCGCAGCTCCACCTGGAACAGACCGTCGGCGCGCCGGGTGCGCCGCTTTCCGGGCTCTTTTTTCTCCGGCTGGGGAAACGGGATAACGCTGGCAGCCGCCGCCACGGATACCACTTCCTTTCTTTTGATCCATTGTACAACAAATTTGTACCACAAAATGTTAAATTTCCGTCATAAACGGGGGCACTGTCCCAAAATCCCAAAATGAAAAATGAATTTGGGACAGACATTGGGACGCATAAACGGAAATCCATTTAATAGGTATGCTTCCGGCGAAAGGGAGAATAAACAGCGTATAAATATAAAAAATCCCAAAATCCCAAAAAATAAAAAAATAGGGTATGGGCGGAAGTTTCGGCCCCCTTCCGGGCCATGGAAAAATTATTTTCGGAGGGGGTATGTTTTTTCGGAGTGGGATTTTGGGATTTTGGGACAGAAAAAAAGCCGACCGAAAGGGCGATTTTTTTGATGCTGATTAAGGCGGGCGGATATTATCCGCCTTTACGTTTGGACGAACGGACAATAAGAACGATCAGCAGGATCACACCGGCGATCACGCCGCCTGCAATGGTGGTGATCATATCGAAGGCGATCACGCCCAGCATGACGGCCAGGATCAGGAACAAAAGCAGCGTGATCATAGCGAAAAATCAAGGGAAACCGGTTTGTCCAGAATGATGGGCTGTTCAATGATCATGGTGTTTCCTTCCTCCAAAATGATTTTCCCAAGGAAATTATTGTTGCGGTTCAAAATTAAATTATAGGAAAGGTTTTTTCCGCTGCCAAAGGAATAATCATTCTTAGCGCCCTTCCAAACAACGAAATTCATGGAAACGCTTTTGTTTTCCGAGCTGACGGAGTATTCCCCTGCCGGAATATCGACGCCCACCACCCATTCGCCCGCCGGGATGCGGACACCGGTTGGCTTCTCTGATAATGGGACATCCGCTGAACTTTGCTTTTCATTCGGAGCAATTGTTGGAGCGGGCGTAGCGGACAGCATTTCGTCAGCCGTTCTTGCCAATACGTCGCTTACAAGGGCAACGTAGTCCTGGGCTTCCTTTTCCTTCAGTCCCTGTACTTCAAGCAAAAGATTCTCCAGACCGAGAACGGCGTTATACTTGTAATCGTCTTTGCTTCCAAGGTCAATAAAAATTCCGCTTTCGTCATCGTTCATTTTCCATGTACCAACACGCTTAGACCCGCGTGTGGCCTTGCCACCACGGAACTCTTCAAAAATGTAATACGCATTGTTCCATTTGTCCAGACGGAGAATTTTAAGCGTAAGATCGCCCGTGGTCTGCCATTCCTCATAATAAACCCACGTTCCGATATATAACCCTTCATTGACCGCATAAGCGCAGGCAAGCGGAGAGAGCAATATTAGGACGAACAAGACGGAAATCAGCTTTTTCATTGAGAGCGCCCCCTTTCACGCCTGAATAATACCATATATGGAAAATAAGCGCAACAAAAAACCGCCTGACGGCGGATTTTTTTATTTCAGGCGGTTTCGGTGCCAGAGGATGGGGAAGCGGACGATTTTCCCCTGGTGAGCCGCTGGGCCAGAGCTTGACGGAGGGCATCTTTTTCAGAGGGTTCGGCAATGGCGGCGGCGACCTGGAAAGCATCGTCATTGACCAGGGAAGAAATGAACCGACGGGCATAGGCAAGAACGGCTTCCTGCTGATCAGGCGCAAGACTATCAAAAGCATAAAGCAGCTTGGCGCAGATTTCCGGCATGGACAACCTGGACGCAAGCCCCGGAACATCTTCCTCAACCGGCAGGAACATTTCACCTTCCCCCGTGCGGAGCCAAGTTTCATTGACATGGAAAGCCGCGCAGATTTGGGAAACGTGAATATCTTTGATTTTCCTCCTTCCGCTTTCAAACTGTGAGCAGGTGGTCTGCGCAATGTGGACTTTCTCGGCAAATTCTCCCTGATTCAGGCCGAGGGCTTTCCGTAAGAGTTTTAAGCGTTCGTTCATAAAATCACCTCGTAAAGGATAATACCATAAATTTTAGCGCATTGCAATATTTTTTTAGAAAAAGTATTGACAAGGATTTTTCTATGCGCTATTATATTAGGGCATTGAGATATTTAGAGCTCGAAAGCCTGTGAAGGGGGAAGAAAAGTGGAAAAACTGACATATACCGAACAGCTCGCAGAGCTGCTGAACGCGCTGCCGGAGGAGCAGCGGGAATTTATCGCATCGCATTTGCTGGGCACGGTGCAGGGCATGAAGATGGCCGCCGCCCTGGGCAAGGACAAAAAGAGCGCCTGACGGGCCGGGGAGGAAAGCCATGGCCGAAAACATACCGGAAAAGCGGACTTGGTACGTATGCGACCCGCTGAAGAACACGGGCTGCAAGAAGCTCAGCTGTGTGTACCACCCGAGGGCGCAGTTCCGGAAATGCGCCAGAACGAGCGACCCCGCCTGCGCCATGCTGGACGAAAGCGGGGAGCCGATAACGTGGGAAGCCTTTGACGAATACCGGATGCGGCTGGCGGTGGCATACGCCAACAAGCTGGCCGTCCAGACCCCGGAAGAAGCCCCGATCGCGGACGATATGGTAAACGATGTGATGAGCACACAGCCACACCGGTGTCCACCGGCAGAAACGTGGTTAAACCCGCCTGACGGGACGGGCGGATAATATCCGCCCCTGCGAAAAAAGGAGGAGATCGCTTGTATATCGTGCTTTGTGACCGCTGCGGGCAGGAAATACGGGGACCGGAAAAACGCGCAATGCCGGACTATCCCCTGTACAGCGTTGAAAAGCTTGACAGAGATCCGAATTTCGGGTCGCATACAGAGCATTTGACCTTGTGCCCCGCTTGCCGGGAACAACTGAAAGCCTTCCTCTGCTGCGCGGACCGGGCCCCGGTGACGGCGACCCTGGCCAGAAAACGGGCGCTGCGGCGGGCGAGGCTGCGGAACGCTATGGAGGGCGCGGCGTATGATGCGGAGGAAGTGAGCCGCCTTCAGGACGCGCTGAAGCGGGCGGAACGCCATGGAGGGTGCGTATGATGCAAAAAACTGTACCTGACTGCATGACCTGCTGGAAGCGGGAAACCTGCGAACGGGCGCAGGAAGGGACTTTCTGCACGGAGTGGCAGAGCAGGGAACCGAAGGAAAAGCACCCGACGCCGGATGAGCTGTGGGAACGGGGCGAAACGCCCTTTGACGATATGTGAGGAGGAAGAAGGATGGCAAGGAAGAAGCGGGCGGACATCTTCGCGCCCCTGGACCCGCTGAGCGGATACCCGGAAATGATGAGCCCCCAGGACATTGCGGAGTTCGCGGGGATTTCGGAAACCAGCGCCACGAAATGGCTTCAGGAGCACGGCGGCGTGCCCGTGGTTAAGGGAAAAGTGAGGAACGTGTGGCGGATCGCCAAGGAATACGTGCGGCAGGGCTTCAACCTGCCGAGGATTTCGGCATGACGGATCAGGAAAAGCAAACGCAGGAAGCCTTTGAGCGGGTCGAAGAGGCGCTTGGGGCCTTGCACGATTCCTTCCAGCAATTGATGCCAGCATTTGAAAAAGCGGGACGCATCCTGCGGAAACTGGCTGATCAAGCCCCGATCCCGGTAGAAGGTAAGGTGGAATAGGGCGGGCGGATATTATCCGCCCCTACATGCGGGCGTCTCTGGACGAGCGCGATAACATCAGGGAGGCGGATTGAGGCCGCCCGCCCGCACCAATGGTACATCAGGCCGCGCCGGGAAGGGCGCGAAGGGAGGAACACCATGGACAGCGCGAACCGGTGTGTATGCTGCGGCAGCCCCATCCCGGAAGGGCGGCAGGTGTGCCACAATTGCGAAATGAACTGCGGGAACTGCAAATGGCGCGCCCGCGGCCTGGACCCCTTTTGCGGAAACCCGAAAAGCCCACGGCACGGGGAGACCGTAACCCCCGAGCGCTGGTGCCCGGCCTGGGATAAAGACAAATAGCCGCCCCGGAAGGGGCGATACGCGGACGTAGCTTAGGCGGCAAAGCGCTGGCCGGGTGCCAGGAGACGCGGGTTCAAAACCCGCCGTTCGCGCCAGCAGGCTGGAGCCTGCAAGTCCTCCTTTGATATGGCAACCGGGAAAGACCGGTCCCTGCACCGAAATTCCCCTCTCGGTGCGGGGTTACGCGCGGGAATGGGCAAGGGACGGTGATCCTTCCGGGTTCGAGCCCCGGCCCGCGCGCCAGGGCCGAATGGCCCGACAGTTCTCCTACCCCAGCGGGGCGGCGGCATCCGCCCCGTGAGGGGGAGGAAGGTATGCGGATGAAAAGAAAGGGAGGATTCTCAAATGAGCGAACAGGAACAGAAGAAGTACAGGGTCAAGGTGGAAGTGATCGACGGCAGCGGCGAGAAACTGGACAACGAGTATATCCAGGGAATCGAGTGCAACGCCTTCGTTCTCCTGGCGATCAGCGAAGACGGATGCGAAACCGCGTTGCACGGCGTAACTACGATGGACATTGCCAAGGCTATTTCCAAAAGCGGCGAACTTATGGCGGCATCGGTTATTGCAAAGGCCCTTCGGGAAGCGTTAAGGTACGAAAGTAATGACAAACTTGCGCACCTGTTTGCCTCGCTCGGCCGGGATTGATCCGGCGATTACAATTCCCATTTCACAGGTCGTGTGCCCTTGCGACGGTAAACCAAGTGCGTGACAGCCGGAAAGACGGCCCGCGCCCTGGTCGGGCGCGGTTATGGGAACGTAGCATAAATGGCAAGTGCTCCGTGATGAGATCGGATTGCCCTGGTTCGATTCCAGGCGTTCCCACCATTCCACGCATCCAGCAAAGGCCAGGCGACAGGGGTACGGATAAAAACGTAAGGTAAGCCCCTATGGGTTCAATTCCCTCCGATGCGGGCAGTATACGGCCCATGCGTGGATATAAGCTGGGGCGATTAAAGCCGCAACCGTAAAGCCGGGTGGCAGCCGGGAAAGACCGGCCCCCGCCGCCGAAATTCCCCTCTCGGTGCGGGGTTACGCGCGGGAATGGGCAAGGGACGGTGATCCTTCCGGGTTCGAGCCCCGGCCCGCGCGCCAGCAGGTTTTCGGCATGGCCTGCGCAGTTCTCCTTCATGCGCCGCCGACGGCGCTGGCAGCCGGGAAAGACCGGCCCCCGAAAGGGGCGGGCGGATATTATCCGCCCCTACACGCGCCGCAGGGCGGCGCTGGCTCCTGGTGAGCCATGGGACGCACCCGCAAGATGGCGGGCGTCCGGCGGATGCCCCGGCAAGATGGCCGGCGTCCAATGCGGTGATCGCCGCCAAGATGGGCGGATCACGGAAGCCGCACCTGCAAGATGGCAGGCGGCAGGATCGGGAACACGGTGTATAGGGCACGCCGAGAAAAACCGATCAGCAGCCGGGAGCGGCGCGGGCAAGATGGCCCGACGCGCCCGGTATTCTCATTCAATAGCTTCGTTGGGAGCGGTGGACAAATGAATATCCATGATTTTCTGGCTTTGCTGGAGCCGCCCCGCAAGAAGCAGGACGGCAACGGGAGCTGGATATGCAAATGCCCGGCCCACGACGACAAGACCGAGAGCATGCATGTGAAGCTGGGGAAAAACAAGCGCGGGCAGGACATCATTCTGGTTAAATGCTTCGCGGGCTGCGACCGGCTGGACATCGTGCACGCCATGGGCCTGGAACAAAAAGACCTGACCTGCGGCGGGGAGGACTACCCGCCCTGGGACGAACGGGCCGTGAAGCAGGCCAAGCCCACCTACGAAAAGCGGAAGGCCCCGGAAAAGCCGGAAAAAAAGGCGGATCACGGCAGCAAGACCCTGGAAAAGACCTACCCCTACACGGACGAAAACGGCGTGCTCCTCTATGAAGCATGCCGCTACCGCTACCAGGACGGGACGAAAACCTTCCGCCAGCGCCGGCCCGACCCGGCCCGCGCCGGGGAATGGCTGTGGGACATGGGCGAAACCAGGCTGGTGCTTTACCGGCTGCCGGACGTAAGGAAAGCCATCGCGGAGAAAACCCCCGTGTGGATCGCGGAGGGCGAAAAGGACGCGGACAACCTGGCCGCGCTGGGCCTGTGCGGCACCAGCGCCCCCATGGGCGCGGGCAAATGGAGCAAAGGCCGCTACACGGACAGCCTGAAGGGCGCGATCTGCTACATCCTGCCGGACAACGACGAACCGGGCTGGCAGCATGCCAGGGACATCGCCCAGAGCCTGGACGGCGTGGCGGCCCACGCCCGAATCCTGGATCTGAAACGCATCTGGCCGGAAATCCCCAGCAAAAACGACGTTTCCGACCTGATCGCCCACTTAGGCGCGGACAAAGCCAAGGAAGCGCTGCTGAACCTGGCAACGGACAACAGCATCCAATACAGCGAGCTGGAAGGGCTGTACGCCCGCATCCCCGGCTACAGCATCGTGGGCGGGCGCATCTGCCAGATCAAAGAAAACACGGCGACGCCGCTTTGCAACTTTACCGCCCTGCCGGTGAGCGTGCTGACCCTGGACGACGGGCAGAGCGCGCAGAAACGGCTGCTGATCCGGGGCTGGACGGCAGCGGGCAAAGAGCTGCCGCCCGCCGCCGTGCCGGTGACCCAGTTCCCCGCCATGGGGTGGGTATCGGAAAAATGGGACATCGCCGCCAACATCGCGCCGGGCAACACCATCAAGGACAAGCTGCGGTACGTGATCGCGGAGGTGGGCCGCATGACTGTGGAGCGGAGGACGGAATACACGCACACGGGCTGGCGCAGGATCAGCGGGAAATGGGCCTACCTGCACGGCGGCGGCGCCATCGGCGCGGACAACGTGAGCACCGCCCTGGAAGGGGCGCTGAACCAATACCGGCTGGACAGCCAGGGACACACGGCAAAGGAGGGATACAAAGAGAGCAGGAATTTGCTCACGGTGATGAGCGGGCATGTGGCCGTTCCGCTGCTGTGCGCGGCATACCTCGCCCCGCTTCGTCACTTTCTCCAGGCGGCGGGCATCCAGCCCAGCTTTGCGGTGTTCCTGGTGGGCAAGGGCGGCGGGAGGAAAACCACCGCCGCGGCGCTGGCGCTTTCCCATTTCGGGAACTTCACCAGCCAGACGATGCCGGGGAGCTTCCACGACACGGCAAACAGTATCCGGCGCAAGGCGTTTAGCCTGAAAGACATGCCCCTGGTGGTGGACGACTACCACCCCACCAGCAGCCCTCAGGAGAAAAGGAAGATGGAGGGCATGGCCCAGGAGCTGGCCCGCGCCTTCGGCGACAACAGCGACCGGGGCCGCATGAACGCCGACCGCACCTTGCAGCTGGCCCAGCCGCCAAGGTGCCTTGCCATCATGACCGGGGAGGACATGCCCAGCATCGGCGAAAGCGGTCTGGCGCGCTTCTTCGCGGTGAGGATGAAGGGCGAGGACGTGCCCATCGGGGAACGCCTGACCCAGGCCCAGGAAGCCGCTATGGCGGGTACCCTGCAAGCGGCCATGACCGGATACATCCAATGGCTGATCGGCCAGGCGGACACCCTGCCCGACAGCCTGAAGGCCGAATGGCAGAAGCTGCGGGCGGAAGCCCGGCGGCGGCTGCCCAAGGAAAGCCACGCCCGGAACATGGGGGCCGTGGCGCACCTGATGCTGGGCTGGGAAATGATGCTGATGTACGGCTTCGCCCTGGGCGAAATCGGCAAGGATCAGCTGACGGCGGAAATTGAAAGCGCCTGGGCGGAGCTGATCCAAAGCGGCGAACAGCAGACCAGGGAAGCCGTGGAGGACACCCCGGAAAACGCCTTCATGGACTGCATCCGCGAGCTGCTGGGCAGCAAAAACGCATTTGTTAAGGACTTGAGCCTCAACCCCGAACAGGGCGCCCAGGGCGGCCCCGGCATGATCGGCTACCGGGACGAACAATGGTACATGCTGCTGCCTGACATGAGCTACAAGGCGGTGTGCGAGACCTACACCCGGCAGGGGACGCAATTCCCCCTCAGCAAGCGGGGCGTGATGCGGGCCCTGAAGGAAGCGGGGATCACGGACTGCGACCCTGGCGGCGTGACAAGGCAGAGGCGGGTGGCCGGGCGGAACATGCGGATGCTGTTCATCCGGCGGCACCTGATCGACGGCGGCGACCCGCCGGCAGAGCAGACGGCTTTCGTGGCCGTGACGGATGATCCGGACAATCCATTCTGATAAGGCGAGAAACGAGGAGGAAGAAGAATGGGCGGAACTACCTACAATTACTTCGGATGCCGGAAGCCGCGGAGGGATACCGCGTACCGGCCCAACGCGCAATACATACCCGAAAGGCTGAGCAATATCCGGCTCAAGAACCGGCTGTGCGCGTCCGGCCCCAAGAAGTGCTCGGAGTGCAGGAGCTGCCGGTTCGGCCTGGAATGGCTGCGGCGGCACCCGGAAGGGGGCGCGGTAAAGTGAGCGACATCGTAAATCAGGCCATGGATCTGATAAGGGACGAAATGGCGAAGAACCACGACCGCCCGGAAATCGTGCTGCTGGGCGAATACCTGACGGAGCGCCTGCAACAGGAACCGGGGATCGCCGGAACGCTGCTGAAAATGAAAACGCCGCTGAACGCCGGATTTGAGGCCATCCGGGACCATGCCCGGAAGATCGCCAAGGGCAGATACGCCTGTGTGGACGACAAGACGGGCTTCGGGATCGCCTGCAAGAAGTGGGGCATCGACCCCGACGCCGAGACGGATCCCTCCGCCGCCGATGGCGGCACCTCCCCTCATAGGGGAGGCAATGACGCGCAAGCGCTTGCGCATGAACGGCCCGGAAGCGAACCGGGCGGCGTGGATGCGCTGGATCTGGACGCGCTGCTGGCGTTGGGGGTGTGACGCATGGAATTGGAAGAAGCATTGCGGCACGCCGGGCGGGTGAACGAATGCGACGTTGAGGACAGAGCGCGGCAGGCCCTGCCGCATTACATGTTTACTTACCAGCGCGACAAAAAGAAGGTGGGCTACTGCACCAACTGCCTGAACGACGGCATCCGCATCGATGAGGACCGCTTCATTCCGGACTGGGCCCAGCACGACCCTTACGAGGACGGCGAGGCGGAGTACATGCATCACCCGGAAAGGCTGTACGGCTTCGCCGGGCCCTTTTCGGAAAACATGCCCTTTGACCTGAGCGGGCGGCACAAGCATTTCGGGGCCTGCCCGATCTGCGGCTGCACGGTGCAGTACCGGGGCCTGAACATGGGAAGAAAAGCGCTTTGCGATCGGATATTCCTGATCCAGTACCGGCGCAGCGCACTGGACGAAAACGCCCTGGTGATGACGGGGCACCTGGTGATCTGCAACTGGGGAAAATGGGACGATTACAACGAACGCCTGCCGGAGCTGTACACGGATCTGCGGGAAATCTGCATTTTCGAGCCGGGGAAAGCCGGACAGCGGTTTACCAAGCATGTATGGTTCATGGGCGAAACGGATGAAACCGGGAAGCTTTTCTCCCTTCCCGTGGGGGAATGGCGGCACATGAAGCAATGCAAAAGCTATTTTGACCCGTGGGGAAACGGCTACATGGGCGGCGGAACCAATACCCGCTTTATGCTGGACGAGGATACCGTGGGCGAAAGCCTGGCGGGCACCTGGATGGAGCCGGTGTACGCGGAAATGAAGGACTGCGGAAGCCTGGACCGGATCGACCTGATGGAAGCCCTGCACCGCTATCCCTGCATTGAATATCTGCACAAGCTGGGCTTCCGCACATTGGCAAGGAGCCTTGCCGACGGCAGCCTGGACAAACGGGTGATTAACACCCGGGGAAAAACGGCCCAGAAGGTGCTGAAAGTGGACGGCGATTTCTACGGCTGGCTGAAAGGCAACAGCATAGACGCCACATCTAATCTTCTGCGGCTATACCACGCAGCGCGGGAGCTGAAGCTGCGGGTGGGAAACGAAAAGCTATTCCGCATGAGCCGGAGCTGGGGGCCTGAAACCCTGACGGAGATCTGCGAGTACGTGGGCCGGGAGAACCTGGAAAAGACCGTCAATTACATCCTGAAAAAGGGGCTGCACGCCTGGGAATTTATCGACCACCTGAAGATCATGCAGGATCTTGCCATGGATATGCGGGACCGGGCTATGCTGTGGCCCGGCAATTTCCAGGAAACGCACACGGAGCTGAGCGTCCGGCGGAAGATCAAGGCCAATGAGGCAAAGGCCGAAAAGCTTTTCAAGCGCGTGGACGCGCTTGCCGGCTGGTGGTTCAGCGCCCTGGGCCTGACCATCCGGCCCTTCCTTACCCCGGCCGAGATCATCCGGGAGGGAAACGAAATGCACCACTGTGTGGGCGGATATGTGGACAGCTACCTTGGCGGGCACACGGTGCTGCTGGCCCTGCGGGAAGACGAACGGCCCGGCAAACCCTGGCGGACAGTGGAATATACGCCGAAGGGCCAGCTGGTGCAGTGCAGAGGATACCGGAACAAGAGCCCGGAAGACGAACAGCCACGGATCGACGAATTTTTCCGGCTGTTCGACGCCTACCGGGCGGAATATGAAAGACTGAACGGGAAGAAGAAAGGAAGGCGGGCGGCATGACAGAGATCATCCGGAACCCGGCCATGATTGCCGGGGAAATCAACACGATCAAGGAACAGGTACGGGCCACGGCGCTGAGCGCGTCGGTGGAGATCGGCAAAAGGCTGACAGAAGCCAAGGCGCTGGTACCGGAAGGGGAATGGATCAAGTGGCTGAAGGATAACGTGGACTACAGCCTGCGCACGGCCCAGAACCTGATGGCGCTTTTCCAGGAATACGGCGGGGGCACGGGGCAAAGTCTGCCCCACCTGAGCTACACCCAGGCGGTGATGCTGCTGGCCCTGCCGGGGGACGAACGGGCGGAGTTCATGGAAAGCCACGACATGGACGCCATGAGC
>CACWWM010000013.1:17829-26478 GCA_902764565.1 uncultured Eubacteriales bacterium | reverse complement strand
TTGCGCAGCCGCAGGCCGTAAGCCACGTTGTCGAACACGTTGTAATGCGGGAACAGGGCGTAGCTCTGGAACACCATGGCCGTATCCCGCTTGTTGGGGGTCAGGGCGTTGATGGGTTCGCCGCCCAAGTAGATTTCGCCCTCGTCCGGGCTTTCAAAGCCCGCGATCATGCGCAGGGTGGTGGTTTTTCCGCAGCCGGAGGGGCCCAGCAGGGTCACGAAGGAACCGGGGGCGATGTCCAGCGCCACGTCATGCACGGCATAAAATTCCTTGCCGGTTTTGGGGTCCTGATAGATTTTGGAAATATGATCCAGTCTTACGCCCTTGGGCTCTTTCACTTTGGTTGCCATGATTATTCAGCCTCCTTGACTTTTCTGCTGGTGCCGAAGAATTTGATTACCAGGTTCATCAGCAGCACGCTGCCGTAGGTAATGGCGATCAGGATGGTGGCGAAGGCGCAGGCGATGCCGTAGGAACCCTTCTCCGCGAATTCGTTGATCTGCACGGTGATGAGCAGGAAGCTGGGCGTCACCAGCAGGATGATGGCGGAAATGGCGGTGATGGAGCGCACGAAGGCGGTGACCAGACCGGAGAGGAAGGAATCCTTGATCAGCGGCAGGGTAACGGAGGTGAATACCTTCAGGCTCCCCGCACCCATATCGTAAGCGCTTTCCTCGATGCTCTTATCGATCTGCCGCAGGGCGGAAATACCGCTGCGGGTGCCCGTGGGCAGGGAGCGCACCACGAACACGATCACCAGAATCACGCCCGTGCCGTAAATGCCCTGGAGGAAGCCCGAATGGAACACGCCGCCCGCGAAGCCGCGGATGTAGCCGATACCCAAAACGGTGCCGGGCACAGCCATGGCCAGCATGGACACGAACTCGATGAAGCCCTTGGCCTTGAATTTCCGTTTGACCACCAGATAGGAGATAATCATGGACAGCAGCGCCGTAATGGGCGCGGAGATCAGGGACAGGATGAAGGAATCCTGGAACGCTTTCAGGCCCTTGTAGCGGGTGAATACCTGCTCGAACCACTTGGTGGTCAGGGTGAAATCACGGCCCCAGGTCTTGAACAGCGCGCCGAAGGGAACGCACACATACATCAGGATCACGAACAGGGCCACCAGGGAGCAGAAGACGGTGAGCGGGATGGTGACGGATTTATCCTCGATCAGCATGCGGGCCCGGCTGGCCTTGCCCGTCAGAGTGGCGGCGGTCTTCTTTTCCAGATAGTACTTCTGCACCATGAACATCACCATGGTGATACCCAGCAGCACCACAGCCATGGCGCAGGCCCCGTTCTTGTCGTAAGCGCCGGTGATCTGCAAATAGATGGTGGTGGCCAGAGTATCATAGGAACCGCCGATGATCATGGGGTTGGCGAAGTCGGCGATGGATTCGATAAAGGTCACCAGGAAGGCGTTGCCGATGCCGGGCAGCAGCAGGGGCAGGGTGACGGAGGAAAACACCTTGAACCGGCTGGCGCCCATATCCCGGGCCGCCTCCTCCATGGAGGGGTCGATGTTTTTGAGCAGGCCGCGGAACATCATGTAGCAGACGGGGAAAAAGGTCATGGTCTGCACGATGGCGATGCCCCAGAAGCCGTACACGTTGTTATCGTAGATGCCCAGCACATGGCGCGTGATGATGCCCGCCTTGCCGAACAGCATAATCATGGAAAGGCTCAGCACAAAGGGCGGCGACACCACGGGCAGCATGGATACGACCTTGAACAGCCCGCCCATGAACTTGGTGCGCACCTTCACATACACTTCCACGTAAGCGAACAGCAGGCCCACCGCGGCGGACAGGATGCCCACCAGGAAGCCCACCTTCAGGGTGTTGGTGATAGCGCGGATGAAGGTATACTTATTGAAGCTCTCCTGGAAGAACTGGATCGTCAGCCCCGTATTGGCGGAATAAATGCTGTCCACCAGCAGGATTGCCAGCGGGTACAGGATGAACAGGGACAGGAACGCGATCAGCACCACGATGGTGGTGATCATTACCGGATCGGCGAACAGCTTTTTCCTGTCCAGCGACGCGCTTTGGCCCTTGGCCATGGGCACAGCCCCCCTTCCTTGATGCAGAGCGGGCGGAGGCTATCCGCCCCTACGAAAACGGGGAATGGCGCCGGGCGCCATCCCCCGTAGGTGCTTGGAAAGAATTACTTGGTCTGGAAACGGTCGTCGGCAGCAGCGCCCAGAGCTTCCATCACTTCACCGATGTAGGTGGTGATATTCTGCTTGGCGTCCTCGAAGTCGTAATCCATCACGTTTTCGGGATCGAGGCCGAATTCGGCAGCCTGCTTGGGCTGTTCGGCGTTGTCGATCACCAGGAACTGATAGGAGCCGAATTCATCCGCCTGCTCCACGCAATCGGGAGACAGGGCATATTCGATCCACAGCTTGGCGGCGGCTTCGTGCTTCGCGCCCTTGAAGATGGCGGTAGCGCCGATTTCAAAGCTGGTGCCGGTGGAGGGGATCACCAGGCCGATGTTGTCGTAGCCGTTGTCCACGATCTGGTAGATGCCGTCATGCAGGAAGCCGATGCCGATGACGCATTCGCCGGTGCCCACGTTCTTGGAGGGGCCGGAGCCGGACTTGGTGTACACCTGAATGTTCTTGTCCAGGTCTACCAGGTACTTGATGCCTTCGTCATGGCCGTACTTCTGGATCATGGTGTTGATAACCAGCTTGGCGGTGCCGGCGGTGTTGTAGTTGGACAGCCAGATCAGGCCCTGATATTCGGGCTTGAGCAGGTCCGCCCAATCCTGGGGGATATCCAGCTTCATGCGTTCCAGTTCTTCGGTGTTCACCATGAAGCCCAGGATGCCCTTATAAATGCCGTACCAGCAGCCGTCCGCGTCGCGGTAAGCGGGGCCCAGCAGGTGGGAAGCATTCTTGGCTTCGTAGGGCAGCAGCAGCCCTTCCATGGCGCAGACGTTGTAGGGATCGGTGGTGCCGCCGAACCATACGTCCGCGGAGGGATTGCCGTTTTCTTCTTCGATCTTGGCCTGCACTTCGCCGGTGCTCAGGCGCTGATGGGTCACCTTGATGCCATAGAGCTTTTCAAAGCCGTCGCAGGCAGCCTGCAGATATTCTTCTTCGCAGGAACCGTACACAACCAGCTCGCCTTCCGCCTTCGCGGCTTCAACCAGCGCGGGATCAGCCCCTACCCGATCTTCCGCGTGCACCACGGCAGCGCAGCCCAGCAGCATCATCGCCGCCAGCATAACAGCCAAAAACTTTTTCATGAAAAAACCTCCTTATGCAAATGAATTATTTTGGGTTCTTCCCCATTTGTCCTTTATTATAAAGATGCGCAAAGGGATTGTCAAGGGAAGATTTAAAAAATCTGAATTTTTTCCACCATTTCAGCCATTTTTGGTATATAGAAGCTTCTTCAGCCCCCCCTTCCCGCGGCTTTAATCATCGCAAGTCCGCGGTACGCCCCACGTTCTGCGCTGCGCTTGAACGCGGGTTTCAGGGGCCGCGGAGGTCTCTGAACTTTAAGCTGCTTTCCAGGCACGCAAAAAAGCAGACCGTGAAATCACAGTCTGCTTTTCTGTGGGAATTACCCCTTACACCAATTCAATAATGACCATTTCGGCCGCGTCGCCGCGACGGGGACCCAGCTTATAAATGCGGGTGTAGCCGCCGGAGCAGTTCTTTTCCTGGTTGCGGGCGCGGTACTTGGGGCCATATTCGCGGAACAGCTTTTCCACCACGGGATGCTTGTTGTCCTTGGTGCGTTCCTTATAGTCCTTCTTGCTCTCGTCGTCCTTCTTGTTTTCCTGAATATCATACAGGTAAGCCATCATCAGGCGGCGGGCATGCAGCTTGGAAGGCAGGTCGTTGGTGAAGGTCTGCTTCACGATCTGCTTCTTGTCGTTGTAGAATTCTTTTTCCACTTCAACGGTCTGATCATACTCGCGGATGGCGAGGGTGATCATTTTATCCACGATGCTGCGCACTTCCTTGGCCTTGGCTTCGGTGGTTTCGATGCGGCCGTACCACAGGAGATTGGTGGTCAGGTTCCGCAGCATCGCCTTGCGCTGGCTCGCAGTGCGGCCCAGCTTGCGCTCAGTTGCCATGGGGATTTCCTCCTATCACTCTTCGGTCGGGCGCAGACCCAGGCCAAGCGCCTGCAGCTTCTGCTCGACTTCTTCCAGACTCTTTTTGCCCAGATTGCGCACCTTCATCATGTCCTCCTGGTTCCGCTGAACCAGTTCGGCCACGGTGTTGATCCCGGCGCGCTTGAGGCAGTTATAGGCACGGACGGAGAGATCCAGATCTTCAATGGTCATCTCCATCACTTTCTCCATCTTATCGTCCTCGGGTTCAGACGCGCTGACAGGCATGGTCTGATCCGTGAGGCCCACGAAGAGGGAGAGCTGTTCTGTCAGGATGCGGGCAGACATGGAAATGGCTTCATCGGGAGCCACGGAACCGTCCGTCCACACTTCCAGCGTGAGCTTATCGTAGTCCGTAATCTGGCCTACGCGGGTATCCTCCACCACGTAATTCACTTTCCGGATGGGGGTGTAAATGGAATCGATGGGAATCACGCCGATGGGCATCTGGGCCGTTTTGTTCTTATCGGAAGAAACATAGCCCCGGCCCCGGTCCAGGCTCAGCCACATATGCAGCTTGGCGCCTTCGCCCAGGGTGGCGATATGCAGATCGGGATTCACGATTTCCACTTCGTCATCCGCGTGGATATCCGCGGCAGTCAGCTCACAGGGGCCCTGGGCGTTGATTTCCAGCATCTTGACCTGATCGGTATACAGCTTCAGGGCAAGCTCCTTCAAATTGAGGATCAGTTCGGAAACGTCCTCTTTCACGCCGGGCACGGTGGAAAACTCATGCTGCACGCCATCAATGCTCACGCTGGTAACGGCGGCGCCAGGGAGCGAATTGATCAGCACCCGGCGCAGCGCGTTGCCCAGGGTATGGCCGAAGCCGCGTTCAAGCGGCTCGATGACAAATCGGCCATAGGTATTGTTTGCCGCCATTTCGGTACAGTCGATATGCGCTTTTTCGATTTCGACAATCACTTGATCCAACCCTCCTTATGGATACGGTCGTGTGGGACTGCATCATACGGTCAGAACAGGATCAGCGGCTATAGAATTCAACGATCATGTTCTCCTGCACTTCGTAATCGATGTCGGCCCGGGTGGGCAGCTCGTTCACGGTGCCGGTGAGATTCGGAGCGTCAAAGGTGAGCCACTTGGGGGTCAGCACACTGGTGCCTTCCCGCAGAGCCTTAAAGGCCTCGATCTGGGTGGACCGTTCGCGCAGGGTGATCACATCGCCCTTCTTCACCTGATAGGAGGGGATATCCACCTTTTTGCCATTCACGCGGATGTGGCCGTGGCCCACAACCTGACGCGCCATGCGGCGGGTCTTGGCCAGGCCCAGACGGTACACCACGTTGTCCAGACGGCATTCCAGGAGCACCAGCATGTTTTCGCCGGTAACGCCCTTCATGTTGGAAGCGGTGTCAAAGTAGTGACGGAACTGCTTTTCCAGCACGCCGTAGATGAAGCGCACCTTCTGCTTTTCCTTTAACTGAGCGCCATATTCGGAAACCTTCTTCCGGCGGTTGCCGCCGGGATTCCGAGTGGACTTCTTGTTGGCATAGCCCATAACGGCCGGAGAAATGTCAAGAGCACGGCATCTCCGGGCGATCGGCTGCTTATTGTTTGCCATTCCTGTATTCCTCCTTCAATTACACGCGGCGACGCTTGGGCGGACGGCAGCCATTGTGAGGAATGGGCGTCACGTCCTTGATCATGGTCACATCCAGACCGGCGGTCTGCAGGGCGCGGATCGCGGCTTCACGGCCGGAGCCGGGGCCTTTCACCAGCACGTCCACAGACTTGAGGCCGAATTCCTGGCTGGCCTTGGCAGCCGTTTCGGCGGCCATCTGAGCGGCGAAGGGGGTGGACTTCTTGTTGCCGCGGAAACCCATGCCGCCGGCGGAAGCCCAGGACAGGGCGTTGCCCTGCGCGTCAGTGATGGTTACGATCGTATTATTGAAGGAAGAACGGATGTGCGCCACGCCGCGCTCTACGAGCTTCTTTTCACGGCGCTTGCGCGAAACCTTCTTCAGCGCTGTTTTTTTAGGAGCCATTCTTCTATCCCTCCGAACCCCTTTCGGGGCGTCCTTTTGGATGATCGCGGTCCCGGATAAGAACCGCTTGCTGCTTACGCTGGGCGCTTTGCCCGGCGTTTAATGGTTAAGACTTCTTCTTGCCGCCTACGGTGCGCTTGGGGCCCTTCCGGGTGCGGGCATTCTGCTTGGTGTTCTGGCCGCGCACGGGCAGGTTGCGGCGATGGCGGACGCCGCGGTAGCAGCCGATTTCCACCAGACGCTTGATATTCAGGGAGACTTCGCGGCGCAGATCGCCTTCCACCTTCAGGTGATGTTCGATGTATTCGCGCAGCTTGCTCACGTCCGATTCGCTCAGGTCCTTGACCCGGGTATCGGGATTCACTTCGGTTACTTCGAGGATCTGCTTGCTCACCGTCGGGCCGATGCCGAAGATGTAGGTCAAGCCAACCTCGACGCGCTTTTCTCGGGGCAGGTCAACACCCGCAATACGTGCCATGTGTTGGTTACACCTCCAAATGATTCTGTGGTGGGAATGAGGCCGCTTTCTTTAAGGGTCAAGGCGTAGATCTCTTGATCCCGCCGGAAAGAGGAACCTCGCGCTGACGGCGCTGATACGCCGTTCTTTCCGCCCGCAACCCAGGCGGAGTATTTATGTGACAGCATGCATGGTCCCCTTCGTTTTTGCGAAGGGGCAGCCGCCCACACAGGCTTGTCGACAGGGTTTCTTGTGGCCGCACAGAGCGCGTTTGCCGCGCTTTCTTCGCATCTCAGGCCCCTTTTTCGGAGCCCGGCGGCCGCGGGAACGCCGTCCACGATGTCTTTTCAGAGAGTTGAGAGTTTAGAGTTGAGAGTTGAGATTATTTTGTCAATCAATATAATATCTCAACTCTCTACTCTCCACTCTCCACTCCATTCCAAGGCGTCCTGGACGGCGCTCCCATAGCGCCATGGGTGGGTTAGCCCTGACGCTGCTTATGCTTGGGGTTTTCGCAAATAACCATCACGCGGCCCTTGCGCTTGATGATCTTGCACTTTTCGCAAATGGGCTTTACAGAAGGACGGACTTTCATTGGGGTTCAACCTCCTTAGGGTATGGAATCAATTCTTGCTGCGCCACGTGATGCGGCCGCGGGTCAAGTCGTAGGGGGAGAGCTCGATGGTGACCTTGTCGCCGGGGTAAATGCGGATGAAATTCATGCGCATCTTGCCGGAGATATGGGCCATGATGCGGTGCCCGTTGGGCAGTTCTACCTGGAACATGGCATTGGGCAGCGCCTCAATGACCTTGCCTTCCATTTCGATGACATCGTCCTTGGACAAAGCGGATTAACCCTCCCTGCTTTCTTCGGGCGTCTTCACGCCCCTTGCTTGGTTCGCGATGGGGAAAAGCACCTTGCGGATATCGCTGTCCATCAATTGCCCGGCCTGGTATTTTTCCACGATTTCGGGGAACTCCCAGGGGCAGGTCGTCAGATGCTTACGCCTTTTTTTCTTCAGATGGCCGATTTTTCGGGTGTCCCCGTCGCCCATCATCACAAATTCGGCGTCCAACGTATATAATACCACAAAGTACCTGCCTTTGTCACGCCCTTTTTTGGAAAAAACTACGATTCCCGGCAAAATTGATGGTTTCAAGCTTCTTCCTCCTTCCATTTGAAGCCCGGAAGCGTCAAAATTTCAGGAAGTCCCTTGGGTGTGACCGCGATGGTATGCTCATAATGGGCTGCGGGGCTGTGGTCGTTGGTGACGATGGTCCAGCCGTCGCTGAGCTGATGCACCTGCCAGCGTCCCATGGCGATCATGGGTTCTACGCAGAACGTCATGCCCGGACGGATCCGGGAGCCGTGGCCCGCCATGCCGAAATTGGGCACGGAAGGATCCTCGTGCATCTCTTTGCCAATGCCGTGGCCCGTCAGGTCCCGCACCACGCCGTAGCCGTGGGCCTCGGCGTGTGTTTGCACGGCGGCGCTCACATCGCCGATCCGGTTGCCGTTCACCGCCATACGCGCGCCCTTCCAGAAGCACTCTTCCGTTACTTCCATCAGGCGCTGCTTTTCGGCGCTGATCCTGCCTACCGGCGAGGTAAAGCAGCTGTCCGCCTGCCAGCCGTCCAGGGCCAGCGTCACATCGATGGAAATGATGGAGCCTTCCTTCAATTCCACGTGCGGTGATGGGATGCCGTGCACCACTTCATCGTCGATGGACGCGCAGATGGACGCGGGATACCCGCAGTACCCCAGCTCCGTGGGGATGGCCCCGCCCTTGCGGATCTGTTCATCCACAAAAGCGTTGATGTCCATGGTGGTCATGCCGGGGCGGATGATTTCCTTCGTCGCCGCCAGCACGTCATGGAGCAGGTGCCCCGCGCTGCGCATCTTTGCCAATTGGATAGGATTTTTGATACTAATCATTGAAGATTCAGCGTCTCCCGCACCTTGGCGTAGTTTTCCTGCACCGTTGCGGCAGGGGGACAATCCACAGTACGGAGGATGCCCTTCTTCCGATAGTAATCAATCAGGGG
>CACWWM010000013.1:0-17818 GCA_902764565.1 uncultured Eubacteriales bacterium | reverse complement strand
TCCTTGCGCTGCACCAGCTTTTCGCCGCACACCGCGCAGTCTTCCTTCCCATTCAGGGTGCTGATATGGTACGTCGCGCCGCACTTTAAGCACACGCGCCGCCCGCTGAGGCGCTTGACGATCACTTCGTCGTCCAGGGCGATATTCAGCGCCACGTCGATGTGGGCGAATCCGTCCAGCGCTTCCGCCTGCTTTACCGTCCGGGGGAACCCGTCCAGGATATACCCCTTCTTGCAGTCATCCGCCTGCAAGCGATCCTTCACGATGCCGATCACCACTTCGTCGGGCACCAGTTCGCCCGCTTCGATATACCGCTTGGCCGCAAGACCCATTTCGGTGCCCGCTTTCATGGCCTGGCGGAGCATATCGCCGGTGGAAATCTGGGGAATGCCCAGTTCGTTCATCAGCAGCTGCGCGTGGGTGCCTTTGCCCGCACCAGGAGGTCCTAAGAAAATCAGGTTCATATCAGCGCCTCCTTTGGCTGTGATAATGCTGGGGGAAACCGCTCTTTGGAGACCAAAGAGCGGTTTCCCCCAGACCCCCTTCCGAGAAAGTCATAAGAGAATGAACTCCTGATCTCTTAGTTTCGTGTCTCTCCCCGCGGTTCAGAAATATTAGGTATAGACGCAAGTGTGGAATGTCGGCCCGGAAGAAACAGAATTGCTTCTTCCGGGGGACATTCCGCACATTCCTTGGATTGATTTTTATCAGCCCAGGAAGCCTTTGTAGTTGCGCATCACCAGCTGGCTTTCCACCTGGCGCACGGTTTCGATGGCCACGCTCACGGCAATCAGGATGGAGGAAGCGCCGAAAGGAATCTGCACTTGCTGCCACACCGTCAGCACGGAGGGGATGGTGGAAAGGATGGCCAGGAACAGGGCGGCGAACAGGGTCAGGCGGTTGGAAGTCCGCTTGAGGAATTCCACGGTCTTGCTGCCGGTACGGATACCGGGGATGTGACCGCCCTGCTGCTGGATATTCTTGGCGATATCCTCAGGATTGAAGGTGATGGAAGTGTAGAAGTAGCTGAACGCGATGATCAGCAGGGCGCACACGAGCATGTACCAGAAGCTGGTCTGGTTCATGTAGGTGCTCCACCACTTGTACGCGCCGCTGCTGGTGCCGAACATAGCGAAGATGGTGCCCGGGAACGCCATGAAGGAATAGGCGAAGATCAGGGGCAGCACGCCGACGCTCAGCAGCTTCAGCGGGATATGGGTGCTCTGGCCGCCGTACATCTTCCGGCCCACCACGCGCTTGGCGTACATGACCGGGATGCGGCGTTCAGCCATATCCACGAAGGTGACGACCACCAGGATGATCACGGTGGTCAGCAGGATCACGACCAGGTTGCCCACGGTGGCGGTGCCGTTGAAGATGCCCGCGGTGGTGGACACGATGCCGTTGAACAGGTTGGAGATGATGCCGGCAAAGATCAGCAGGGAGATACCGTTGCCGATACCGTTCTTGGTGATCTTTTCACCGATCCACATCGCCAGGGCGGTACCGCCGGCCATGATGATACCGATGGTAGCATAACCGAAGAAGTTCTTGTAGGTGGACTTGATCGCGCCCAGTCCGGCGATGATGCCGATGGCCTGCAGAGCGGCCAGGCCTACGGTGACGTAACGGGTGATTCTGTTGATCTTCTGCTTGCCTTCTTCGCCGCCGTCCTTCTGCAGCCGCTCCAGGGCCGGAATGGCGATGGTGAGCAGCTGCATAATGATGCTGGCGTTGATGTAAGGAGAAATACCCATGGCCATAATGGTCATCTGGGAGAAAGCGTTGCCGGTCATCATATTCACCAGACCCAGCATATCGTACTGGCTCATGGCGCTTTGCACCTGGGCCACATCGATGCCGGGAGCGGGAATGACGCTGACCAGACGGTAGATCAGCAGCATGAAGAACGTGTAGAGCACCTTTTTGCGGAGCTCAGGAACCCGCCAAACATTTCGCAGGGTCTCCCACATCGTTACTTCACCTCAACTTTCCCGCCAATCGCTTCGATCTTCTGCTTCGCAGACTCGGTTACCTTGTCCACGGACACGGTGAGCTTCTTGGTCAGCTCGCCTCCGCCCAGCACCTTCACGCCGTCCAGAACCTTTTTGATCAGGCCCGCTTCGATCAGCGCTTCGGCGGTCACGGTAGCGCCATCCTCAAACACGTTGAGGGCGGACACATTCACAGTGGCGTATTCCTTGGCGAAGATATTGGTAAAGCCGCGCTTGGGGATGCGGCGGGTCAGAGGCATCTGGCCGCCTTCAAATCCGGGGCGCTTGCCGCCGCCAGAGCGCGCCTTGGCGCCCTTGTGGCCTTTACCGGAGGTTTTGCCCAGCTGAGAGCCTACGCCTCGACCGAGGCGCTTCGGGGCAGTCGTCGAGCCGATGGCCGGCTGCAACTCATGCAATTTCATGGGTGGTTCCTCCCTTATTATTCGTTTACTTCCTCCACCTTGACCATGTGCTTCACGCGGAAGATCTGGCCACGGATGCAGGGATTGTCCTCTTTGACCACCGTCATGCCCACTTTGCGCAGGCCCAGGGCGGCCACGGTGTCCTTATGCACCTGAAGGGCGGCGATGGGGGATTTGGTCAGGGTGATTTTCAGTTTCATCGTTCCATTTCCTCCTTAGCCCAGGATTTCTTCCACCGCTTTGCCGCGCATCTTGGCAACGGTTTCGGCGTTGCGCAGGCCCTTGAGGCCTTCCAGGGTGGCTTTCACGGTGTTGATGCGGTTGTTGGTGCCGAAGGTCTTGGTGCGGATGTCCTTCACGCCGGCCAGTTCCAGCACAGCGCGGGCGCCGCCGCCGGCGATAACGCCAGCGCCTTCTTCGGCGGGCAGCAGCACCACTTTGGCGGTGCCGTACAGGCCGTCGATGGCATGGGGAATGGTGGTGCCTTCAAAGGGCACGGTGACCAGATGCTTCATGGCGGCTTCCTTGGCCTTGCGGATGGCTTCGGGCACTTCCTTGGCCTTGCCGATAGCGGCGCCGACCTGGCCCTTTTCGTTGCCGACAACGACCAGCGCGGCGAAGCGGAAGTTCTTACCGCCCTTAACAACCTTGGTCACGCGGTTCAGCGCCACCAGGCGTTCTTTCCATTCGCTGACGGGCTCTTCCCGATCCCGGCGTTCCCGACGGTCACGGCGCTCGAAGGGGCGATCCTGCCGATCGTTCTGACGGTCGTTCTGACGATCGTTTTCATTCATAGGCATTTTCTCTTTCCCTCCCCTTAGAAGTTCAGCCCGGCTTCACGGGCGGCTGCGGCCAGAGCGGCCACACGGCCGGTGTACAGATAGCCGCCGCGGTCGAACACGACGTCCTTGATACCGGCGGCGATGGCCCGTTCGGCCACCAGCTTGCCCACCAGTTCGGAAGCGCCGGTCTTGCTCTTGTCGTCCAGCTGGCCCTTGATGGCGGGGTCCAGGGTGGAGGCGGATACCAGGGTCACGCCCTTGGTATCGTCGATGACCTGCGCATAAATGCTCTTATTGCTGCGGTACACGCACAGGCGCGGCATTTCGGGGGTGCCGCTGATCTTTTTGCGGACGCGGGCGTGACGGATCACGCGCACTTCATTACGGTCGCGCTTATTGAACATTTGCGTTCACTCCCTTTCTTACTTCTTACCGGCCTTGCCTTCCTTGCGGCGGATATGCTCGCCTTCGTACTTAATGCCCTTGCCCAGATAGGGTTCCGGCTTACGGATGGCGCGGATATCGGCGGCAATGCGGCCGACCTGCTGCTTGTCGATGCCCTTGACCACGATCTTGGTCTGCACGGGCGTTTCGTAGCTGATATTTTCCTCGGCTTCCAGGATCACGGGGTGAGAGAAGCCGATGGCGATGTTCAGCGTCTTGCCGTTGTTTTCAGCGGCGGCGCGGTAACCGGTGCCCACCATTTCCAGGGTCTTGGAGAAGCCTTCGGTCACGCCGACCACCATGTTGTGGATCAGGGCGCGGTACAGGCCGTGCCAGGCGCGGTGCTGCTTATCGTCGCTGGGACGGGCAACCTTGATTTCATTGTTTTCCAGCTTCACGCTGATATCGGGATTGATCTGCTGGGACAGCGTGCCCTTAGGACCTTTCACGGTAACCAGATTGTTATCATCGATGGTAACCGTCACGCCCGCGGGAACGGCAATCGGGAGCCTTCCGATACGAGACATAGTCTTTTTACCTCCTGACGATTTCGATTACCAGATGTAGCAGAGCACTTCGCCGCCCATGTTTTCCTTCCTCGCCTGCTTATCGGTCATCAGGCCCTTGGAAGTGGAAACGATGGCGATGCCCAGGCCGCCCAGAACCTTGGGCAGTTCCTCGCAGGTGGCGTGCACCCGCAGGCCGGGCTTGGAGATGCGCTTGAGGCCCACGATAACGGGCTGCTTCTTTTCAAGATACTTCAGACCGATCTTGATGCTGCCCTGGAGGCCGTCCGCGATGTTTTCAACCGACTTGACGTAACCCTCGTCCAGAAGGATCTTGGCGATAGCCTTCTTGATGTTGCTGGCGGGGATCACCACGCTGTCGTGACGGGCGATCTGCGCGTTGCGGATGCGGGTGAGCATATCGGCAATGGGATCATTGACAACCATGATTTTACCTCCTTACACTTACCAGCTCGCTTTGCGCACGCCGGGGATCTGGCCCTTATAAGCCAGTTCGCGGAAGCAGATACGGCAGATGCCATACCGGCGAAGGACGGAGTGGGGCCGGCCGCACAGGCGGCAGCGGGTGTAAGCGCGGGTAGAGAACTTGGCAGGCCGCGCCTGACGGATCTTCATGCTGGTTTTTGCCATTTTACTTCTCCTCCCTTACTGCGCCGCAAAGGGCATGCCCAGCAGCCGCAGCAGCTCCTTGGCCTCTTCGTCGGTCTTGGCGGTGGTGACGAAAATCATTTCCATGCCGCGGATCTTTTCAACCTTATCGTATTCGATTTCAGGGAAGATCAGCTGTTCCTTGATGCCCAGGGCATAATTGCCGCGGCCATCGAAAGCCTTGGTGCTCACGCCGCGGAAGTCGCGCACGCGGGGCAGGGCGATGTTGACCAGCTTATCCATGAATTCTTCCATGCGCGCGCCGCGGAGGGTGACCTTCGCGCCCACGTTCATGCCCTGGCGCAGCTTGAAGTTAGCGACGCTCTTCTTGGCCTTGGTAACCAGGGGCTTCTGGCCGGCGATCTGGGTCAGTTCGGCAACGGCGGATTCCAGGGCTTTCGCATTATCTTTGCAGTCGCCCAGGCCCATGTTGATGATGACCTTTTCCAGCCGGGGGATTTCCATGACGTTCTTATAGCCGAACTTCTGCTGCAAGGCAGGCACAGCTTCGGCCAGGTACTTTTCCTTAATACGGGTAGCCATTTTCCTGTGTCCTCCTTATCAGTCGATTTCGGCACCGCACTTTTTGCAGATGCGGACGTTCTTCTTCTCGGTCTTGCCATCCTTGCCGGTCACTTCCACAGTCTTGTGGGCGATGCGGGTGGCTTTGCCGCACTTGGGGCAGATGACCATCACGTTGCTGGCATCAATGAAGGCTTCCTTCTTGATGATGCCGCCGGGCTGGCCCTGCTGGCGGGATTTCTGGTGCTTGGTCACCATGGCCACGCCTTCCACCACGACCTTGCCGGTCTTGGGGGACGCGGTGACGACCTTGCCCTTGGTTCCCTTGTCCTTGCCGGAGATGACAACGACCTGATCCTTGGATTTTACAAACATTTCATTGTCCTCCTTACAGCACTTCGGGGGCGAGGGACACGATCTTCATGTAGTCCTTCTCGCGCAGCTCGCGGGCCACCGGCCCAAAGATACGGGTGCCGCGGGGCATTTTGTCGTTGCCGATGATCACGGCGGCGTTGTCATCAAACTTGATGTAGCTGCCGTCGGGGCGGCGCTGGGGCTGATGAACGCGGACGATAACGGCTTTCACCACGTCGCCCTTCTTCACCTGGCCACCGGGGGTAGCGGTCTTCACGCTGGCGACGATCACATCGCCGATGGAGCCGGTACGCCGGAAGGACCCACCCAGCACGCGGATGCACATGATTTCCTTGGCGCCGGAGTTGTCGGCTACCTTGAGTCGCGTTTGCGGCTGAATCATAGGGGTTTCCTCCTTTATAGGTTCCTCATTCATGGTGGGTTCTCAATGCCCCCATGAGAGGTCGGATGCTTCTTCATCCGCTCCCCGCGCCGCGCTGCGGCACGGGACGAGCGCTGCCAATTACTTGGCCTTCTCGATGATTTCCACCAGCCGCCAATGCTTATCCTTGCTCAGCGGACGGCATTCCATAACGCGCACAGTGTCGCCGATGCCGCAGGCGTTTTCTTCATCGTGCACCTTGATCTTGCTGGTGCGGGTGATGAACTTGCCGTACAGGGGGTGACGCACGCGGGTGGACAGGCTGACCACGCAGGTCTTGTCCATTTTATCGCTGACGACCACGCCAACGCGGGTCTTGCGGATGCCTCTTACTTCAGACATGGTATTGACTCCTTTCACGGCTTATCGGTCACGCCTTGCGCTGCTGCTGGGTCTGCACGGTCATCGCACGGGCGATATCGCGCTTCACGGCAGCGATCTGCATGGTGTTTTCGAGCTGACCGGTGGCAAGCCGGAAACGAAGGTTGAAGAGCTCTTCCTTGAGCTCGGCGATCTTCGCGGTCAATTCCTCAGGCTTCATGGCTGCGAATTCCTTGGCCTTCATTTGCTTTCACCACCCGCTTCAATATCGTTGGGATTGGGAGCGTCTTCACGCTTCACAATCTTGGTTTTCAAAGGCAGCTTGCCGGCGGCCAGACGCAGGGCCTCGCGGGCCACGGTCTCTTCGATGCCGCCGATTTCAAACAGCACCCGGCCGGGCTTGACCACGGCCACCCAGTATTCGGGAGTACCTTTACCGGAACCCATGCGGGTTTCAGCCGGCTTTTCGGTAACGGGCTTGTCGGGGAAGATCTTGATCCAAACCTGGCCGCCGCGCTTGGTGTAACGGGTAAGCGCGATACGGGCGGCTTCGATCTGCTGGGAGGTAACCCAGCAGGGCTCCATGGCCATCAGGCCGATATCGCCGTTGGCGATGAAATTGCCGCGATGCGCCGCGCCCTTCATCCGGCCGCGGAACTGCTTGCGGTGCTTGACTCTTTTCGGCATCAGCATAGGATTACTTGCCTCCTTCGGTCGCGGGAGCGGGCTGCGCGGGCTTCTTGGCCTTAGGCAGGATCTGTCCCTTGTATACCCAAACCTTCACGCCCAGACGGCCATAAGTGGTCTTGGCTTCGGCAAAGCCGTAGTCGATGTTGGCGCGCAGGGTCTGCAGGGGGATGGAGCCCTCATGATAGTGCTCGGTACGGGCGATATCCGCGCCGCCCAGACGGCCGGAGATAGCGATCTTCACGCCCTTGGCGGGTTCGGAGCCCTTTCCGTTGGGCTTCATGGCGCGCTGGATGCTCTGCTTCATGGCGCGGCGGAAGGCGATGCGGTTCTGCAGCTGCTGCGCGATGTTCTCAGCGATCAGCTGAGCATCGGTTTCGGGGCTGCGCACGTCCATGACGCGCACGTTCACAGCGTGGCCCACCATCTTCTCCACGTTGGCGCGGAGCTTGTCGATGGTCATGCCGTTGCTGGGGGCTTCGGGGCCCTTGCCGCGGGTGCCGATGATCATGCCGGGACGGCTGACGAACATGGTGACGGTCATGCGGGAAGCGCTGCGCTCGATGTCGATGCGGCTGATCCCGGCGGAGTAATACTGCTCTTTGAGCATTTTGCGAAGACGGAAGTCTTCGTTCAGGTTATCGGCAAATTCTTTTTTCCCGGCGTACCAGCGGGTGCTCCAATCATAGATCACGCCAACACGAGCGCCATGGGGATTAACTTTCTGACCCATTGTGATCCTCCCTTTACTTCTTCTGGTCGAGCACCACGCTGATGTGGCAGGTGCGCTTGAGCATGGGGGAAGCGCTGCCGCGGCTGCGGGCTACATAGCGCTTGAGGGTCGGGCCGGGGTTGGCGTAGCACTCGGCAACATACAGGGTGCTGCGATCCATATCCTGGTTGTTCACCGCGTTGGCGATGGCGGAAGAAAGCACCTTCGCGATCACGGGAGAAGCAGCCTTGGGGGTAAACTGCAGAATGGCGAGCGCCTGATCCACATCCTTGCCGCGAATCAGATCGAGAACGATCTTGGCCTTGCGGGAGGACAGGCGGATGTGCTTGGCGTGCGCCTGGGGCCGCTTGTCACGGGTTTGAGCCCGCAGCGCGCCCTTTTCACGGGTACGAGTAGCCATCTTTTTTCTCTCCTTCCCTTACTTACGGCCAGTGGCCTTTTCGCCCGCGTGACCGCGGAACGTGCGGGTGGGGGCAAATTCGCCCAGCTTATGACCCACCATGTCTTCGGTGATGTACACCGGCACATGCTTGCGGCCATCGTGCACCGCGATGGTGTGGCCCACAAATTCGGGGAAGATGGTGGAGGCGCGGCTCCAGGTCTTGAGCACCTGCTTGGCGCCGGTCTTGTTCATATCGACAACGCGCTTATAAAGCGCTTCCTGTACAAACGGGCCTTTCTTTACGGAACGGCTCATGAGGTTTCCTCCTTCCTGTCCGCGCCTGATTACTTACCGGCACGCTTTACGATGAGGTTATTGGAATACTTCTTGTGCTTGCGGGTCTTCAGGCCGAGAGCGGGCTTGCCCCAGGGGGTAACAGGGGCGGGCATGCCAACGGGGCTCTTGCCTTCGCCGCCGCCGTGGGGATGGTCGCAGGGGTTCATGACCACGCCGCGGACGGTGGGGCGGATGCCCATGTGGCGGGTGCGGCCGGCCTTGCCGATGCGCACGTTGCTGTGGTCGGTGTTGCCCACGGTGCCGATGGTGGCCATGGCGTTCATGGGGATCTTGCGGAATTCGCCGGAGGGCATACGCACCTGGGCGTAATTGTTTTCCTTACCCATGAGCTGGGCGTAAGCGCCGGCGGACCGGACCAGCTGGCCGCCCTTGCCGGGCTTGATCTCGATGTTGTGGATCAGGGTACCAACGGGGATGTTGGCCATGGGCAGGGCGTTGCCGGGCTTGATGTCGGCGTTTTCGCCGGCCATCACGGTGTCGCCCACCTTCAGATCCAGGGGAGCCAGGATGTAGCGCTTTTCGCCGTCCACATAGTGGAGCAGGGCGATGAAGGCGCTGCGGTTGGGATCGTATTCGATGGCGGCCACTTTGGCGGGCACGTCTTTCTTATCCCGTTTGAAGTCGATGATGCGGTACTTGATCTTGTTGCCGCCGCCCTGGTGGCGAACGGTGATCTTGCCCTGCTTGTTGCGGCCCGCATGCTTTTTCAGGTATTCGGTCAGGCTCTTTTCAGGAGTCTTTTTGGTGATTTCCTCGAACGTCAGCACCGACATAAAGCGGCGGGCGGAGGAAGTGGGCTTATAAACTCGAATGGCCATTTGGCTTCTCCTCCCTTACACCATGCCCTCGAAGAACTCGATGGGCTTGGAATCTTCCGTCAGGATCACATAGGCTTTTTTCACTTCGGGGGTGCGGCCCTGATGCACGCCCTGGCGCTTCATTTTGCCCAGGGTGCGCAGGGTGTTCACCCGCGCTACTTTAATAGTAGGAAATACTTTTTCCAGCGCCTTTTTGATTTCGACCTTGTTGGCGTCCATGGCCACTTCAAACACGTACCGCTTGTCCGCGATGCCGTCGTAGCCTTTTTCAGTCAGGACGGGGCGCAGGATGATGTCATGGGGATTTTTCATGCGTACACCTCCTGGATGTCCTGCATGGCCCCTTTAAGCACGATGATCTTATCGGCGTTCAGCAGGTCATACACATTGATGGTGTTCACGTAAGCGTCCTTGACGGTGGGGATGTTCTTGCTGGCGCGGATGACGCTTTCGTCGCGGCCTTCCAGTACCAGCAGAGCCTTCTGGTCTTCAGCGCCCAGGGCCTTGATGACCTGAGCCATCAGCTTGGTCTTGGCGTCGGCCAGCTTGATCTGGTCAACCACCACGATGGCGCCTTCGTTGAGCTTGCTGGTGAGCGCGCTCTTCATGGCCAGGCGGCGAACCTTCTTGGGCACGTTGATGACGTAGTCCCGGGGCTGGGGCGCGAACACCACGCCGCCGTGACGGAACTGGGGAGCGCGGTTGCCATGGTGGCGAGCATTGCCGGTGCCCTTCTGGCGATAGATTTTCCGGCCGCCGCCGCGGACCATGCCGCGGGTCAGGGCGCTCTGGGTGCCCTGGCGCTTATTGGCTAAAATGGAGCGAACGACCAAATGCATGGCGGGGACGTTGATGGGAGCGGCGAAGACTTCCTCACTCAGCTCCATGCTGCCCACTTTCTTGCCCTGCATGTCGAGCACATCGATGTTAGGCATTGTCTGTTTCCTCCTTCATCAGGCCTTGCAGGAATTGCGGATGAGCAGCAGGCCTTCCTTGGGGCCGGGAACCGCGCCGTGAACCAGCAAGAGGCTGCGTTCGGCGTCCACCTGCACAACGGACAGGTTCTGGACGGTGACCCGTTCCACGCCGTAATGACCGGCCATGTGCTTGTTCTTGAACACGCGGGAAGGATCGGAGTTGGCGCTCATGGAACCCACGCCGCGGTGATACTTGGAACCGTGGGCCATGGGGCCGGTGTGCTGATTCCAGCGGTAGATGGGGCCGGTGTAGCCGCGGCCTTTGGTGATGCCGGTGATGTCCACGGCTTCGCCCGCTTCAAAGATGTCAGCCTTGATTTCCTGGCCGATTTCGTAACCGGAGCAGTCTTCCAGGCGGAATTCCCGCAGAGCGCGCATGGGGGCGACGCCCGCTTTCTGGAAGTGGCCGGCGTCGGGCTTGTTCACCAGCTTGGCGACCCGGTTTTCGGGCACCTTGTCAAAGCCGAACTGAACAGCTTCGTAGCCGTCTTTTTCAGTGGTCTTCTTCTGCACCACGGTGCAGGGGCCCGCCTGAATGACCGTCACGGGAACCAGACGGCCGTCGGGCAGGAAAATCTGGGTCATACCCAGCTTTTTGCCTACGATTGCCTTTTTCATAATTGCCCTCCTGCCTTACAGCTTGATTTCGATTTCGACGCCGGCCGGCAAATCGAGCTTCATCATGGCGTCCACAGTGCGGGGATTGGGGTTATGCACGTCGATCAGGCGCTTGTGCGTGCGGCGTTCAAACTGCTCGCGGCTGTCCTTGTACTTGTGCGGTGCGCGGAGGATCGTAACGATCTCCTTTTCGGTGGGCAGCGGGATCGGACCGGAAACCCGGGCGCCCGTGCGCTTGGCGGTTTCCACAATGCGCTCGGCGGACTGGTCGATCAGGTTGTGCTCGTACGCCTTGAGCTTGATGCGGATTTTCTGGCTGGCCATGTTTTTTCCTCCTTGATTTCGTACTCTCGGCTGACGGGGGGAGTCTTCTCTCTCACCGGTTCGGCGCTTCGCAGGGGGCGCCAGCCCGTGGGGAAGCCCGTCGCCTTCCGTGCCTTTGGCGCGGTTCGAGTCCGTTCGCCGGGGTCATGCCCCGACTGGTCCACGTTAGTTACCTGCTCTGGCCAGAGCAGCAACCTAACGCTTCATCCCTAAACAGACAGCTTGACTATTATAAACGATCTCAACGCAAAATGCAAGCTTTTTTGCACCTGATTTTCAACTTTTTTTCAATTTTTTTCAGTTCCGCACCCCGCTTTAGGCCCGGTTTTTCTTCCGTTTCGTCCATTCATTCATGACAACCTTCCCGGGCGTATCGTAAAAGCGCAAAAAAAGAAAAAGGTCGAAACCTTTTTTCAAGAGTTGAGAGTTGAGAGTTGGGAGTTGAGAGCTGAGATGGCATTATCCGTCAATACCCGCTTCCGAATCATCCAGCTATATCAATCTCAGCTCTCAACTCTCCAATTCATCGAAGTTTAGACATCCGCTTTACTTCCCGACGCCCAGCAGCATCCGGTCGTTATCCAGGGCGCGTCCGCTCAAATCGCGGAATTTTTCCGTCAGGTCCTGAATGGTGAGGCGGGCCCGTTCCTCCCCCGTCACGTCGTAAATCACCCGGCCCTGATCCATCATCAGGGTGCGGTTGCCCAAATCCAGGGCGGACTGCATGTTGTGGGTAATCATAAGACAGGTGATGCGGTTGTCCTCCACGATGCTGCGGGTGAGGGTCAGCACCTTTTCGGCGGTGCCGGGGTCCAGGGCGGCGGTATGCTCGTCCAGCAAAAGGAGCTTGGGGATGTGGTAAGTGGCCATCAGCAGGGTGAGCGCCTGGCGCTGGCCGCCGGACAGAAGGCCCACGGGATGGCGCATGCGGTCTTCCAGCCCCATGCCCAGCAGGGACAGCCGCTCCCGGAAGGCGCGCTTATCCGCCGCCGACACCCGGGACAGCCAGCCGCCGTTCCCCGCCGCCAGGGCCAGATTTTCCTCGATGCTCATATCCGGCGCGGTGCCTGATTTGGGGTCCTGAAACAGGCGGCCGATCTGCCGGGCGCGGACATGATCCGCCTCCATGGTCACGTTCTTCCCATCCAGATATACTTCTCCGGCGTCCGGATAAAAGGTGCCGCAGATCAGGTTGAACAGGGTGGATTTCCCCGCGCCGTTGGCACCGATGATGGTCACGAAATCCCCCTTTTGAATGTGCAGGGTCAGGTCGGTCAGGGCCCGCTTTTCGTTGACGGTGCCGGGACTGAAAGTCTTGGACACACTGTTGAGCCGCAGCATCAGCCTTTCCCCCCTTCCGCCTGCCCGGGAACGCGCCTGCGCATGCGCAGGGTCTTCACCATCATGGGGAACTGCCTGCGCAGGTACGGCCCGGAAATGGCGATGATCACGATCAGGGAGGAAACAGCTTTCAGCATAAACGCCGGCATATCCAGCCGCAGGGCCAGGGCATATACCACTCGGAACAGGAACGCGCCCAGCACCGCGCCGACCGCCCGGAGGGTCACCCCCCGGTGTTTGCCGAAAAACACGCCGCCGATCAGCAGGGAGGCCAGGGCCACCGTGACCATGCCGCTGCCCATGTTGACTTCATAATTCTTCTGCTGCTGGGCCATCAGGCACCCGGACAGGGCCGTGAACGCGTTGGACACGCACAGGCCCACGGTGGTAGTAAAGGTGGGATTGATGGAGGAGGAGCGCACCATTTCGGCGTTGCTGCCCGTGGCGCGGATCGCCAGGCCCAGCTTCGTGCGCAGGAAAAAGCTTAAAAACACGACGACCAGCGCCACCACGATCAGCATCACGATCAGGCTGTACTGTCCCGCCAGGGGCGTATCTTTCAGCAGGCCCTTGGCCAGCGTGAACACGGTGACGGTCTTGTTCATGGGCAGGGTGGCCTTGTTGCCCGTCAGCGCCATATTCAGGGAATACAGCCCGGTGTTCACCACGATGCCCGCCAGCAGACTCTGCACGCCCATGCGCATTTGCAGCGTGGCCGTCACGAACCCGGACGCCATGCCCGCCAGCATGGCCGCGGGCAGCGACAGCCAGGGATAGCCCGCAATCGCCACCAGCGCGCCTGCCGCCGCGCCCAGGGTGAAGCAGCCGTCGGTGCTCAGGTCGCACACGTTCAGCATGGAATAGCTCAAAAACAGCGCCAATACCGTCAGCGCGTTCACCAGGCCCAGCTCCAGCGCCGTCTGACCCAGCGCCAGCCATTTGTCAATGCTCATACAAATCATTTCTCCGAAATAACGATATCAGTACCACGTCATGCAGAATTCCGTCACGTATCAGTCAGCCTTGTGTGGAGTATACTGAATCTTGGAATTGGGCTCCTGGATCTCGGCGTGGGCGGGAGCCATGCTCTTTACAAAAACGGCCGTCGAACCT
Organism: uncultured Eubacteriales bacterium; assembly: GCA_902764565.1. Classification (GTDB taxonomy): domain Bacteria; phylum Bacillota; class Clostridia; order Christensenellales; family Aristaeellaceae; genus RUG563. The sequence continues at coordinate 4,012 of CACWWM010000013.1, read as the reverse complement.
GCGGCAGCCGGGAAATTCGCGTCAATACCAGGTCTGACAGAACATGTACACGAAATAGGGGCGCTCGTCGGTATGCGTCACGTAATTGTTGAAAGTTTCGGGATCGGCCTGATCCTCCTTGGGAACGGGAGAGATGTTCTGGCAGGTCACGTTTCTGGGGTCGTACACATAGCAAAACCGGGTCACGATGTTGGATTTTTTCAATTCCTTCACGTTCACAAAATCCCAGTTGCCCTCCACGGTGGACACCCGGTAGGTACCGTCGCCCAGGTCCTCCACGTCGGTCACCAGCGCAATGTGATGTCGGTTGGATGGAGTGCCTTTCTTAGGGTTGTTGCCGTAGATTGCCAGGTAGCCGGGACGCGGGATGCGGGTGGCCCGCTCCATGTTGATAAAGGCATCCCGGAAGCGCCCGACGCCACCCACCCGGATGCTGTAAGGCGCGCCGTCGGGGCCGGGGGTCAGCTTGGCGGTCTTGTTTTCATCGCCCTCCGCCGCCATGGGGATGCCGGCCTTTTCCATACAGTAGGTAGCGAACACACCGCACCATTCGCACTTGGTGCCCCACCACTTGAGGTATTTGTTGGTTTTTACCTCGTTGGTCAGGTTCTGATTGCCGTTTTCCTCCCACTCGGCGAGGGCGATGTCGATCACGGTCTGAATGGCCTCCGGTACGGGCCGATCCCGGGTTTCATCCCGGGTGACGGTAACGTACACGGTGGCGGTGCTCTTTTTTCCCGTCAGGGTCAATGTGGCCTCCCCGGGCTTATAGCCGATGATCCGCACGACCTTGTTGCCGGTGTTTACCTCGATCTCGGCATTGGCTACGTCGGGATCGCTGCTTTCCCACTGGCCCTGGAAGGACTGGGTGTAGGTTTCAAACTTGCCCTCCGTCAGGGTCAGCTTCAAGTCCTTGGGCAGCTTCACTTCCGTCTTGGCCTTGCTCTTGGCCGCCAGCGCGGACAGAGGCGAAATGCAAAGCGCCAGCAGCAGCGCAAAACAAATCATCCGCTTCATACGTTTCCCTCCGGTTCTTCTTGGCCCGTCACGCCTGTAGGTGAAAAACCGCCACAGCAGCAGCGCGCCCACCAGCTTGTCCGCCGGGAACACATGCTGAAAGAAAATATAGAAGCCGCCCTCCTGGGCCCCGGACGCGCCGGGCAGGGGCGTAAACGACGCGGCGATGTACAGCAGGAACTGCAAGGTGAGCACGTCCCAGTAGGTATACTGATTCAGGCCCAGGGCCCGGTAGATGCAGTAGGCGATGCTCATGAGCCCCAGCACCTGCAGACACGAAATCAGATACAGATGAAAGAGCCGCACGGGATGGTGCGTGAGATAATCCACGGAAGCGTGGAAATCGCCGATGGCCTTATCCGCCCGGGCGGTGATGTTCTTTTCGTTCTTCACCAGACGCAGGGCCTTGCCCGCCCGGATGATCAGGGTGATGATCCCATGCACGATGTTTTTGTTGATGGCCAGCAGGATCACCGCCGCCACCGTCAGCCCGTTGATCACGAATCCGGCCAGCACGATCCATTTGGCCTGATCAATGCACGCCTGGACAACGGCCGGATTCAGGATCCACATAAGCCCGCCCAGGCTCAGCAGGGCCGTCTGGAACGAGAAAAACTTTACCGCCAGACCGGAAGAAGACACGCCCGCCGGGATGCTGCGCTTTTTCAGTGCCAGTACCTGCATGGGCTGCCCGCCGGTGGCCGCGGGCGTGACGGAGGAATAAAAAGCGCCGATCAGCGCCACCAGCTGGGAAAGGCCGAATTTGATTTTTACTTTTTGCTGATGGAAAAACACATGCAGGCCCATGGCCTCAAAGATCATAAACACACACCAGGAGCCAATGGCCGCTAAAATCCATAAGGGGTTCGCGCTGCGCACCGCGCGCCACGCGTCGCCGATATCGCCGCCCTTGGCGCTCACATACAGCACCACGGCCAGGGTGACCACGATAATGCCCCCGTTGAGCAGGTTGCTCCGGGCAGCCTTGGACATTTTCTTCAAGGGTTGCCATCCTTCAAACCAAATTGTGCGGAAAACCGCCGTTTATCATTATATCATATACACGGCGGGTTTGTCACCCACTAATTTTCCGATTGCGCCGCCGCGCGGCGCTCCTGCCGCCGGATGCGGTTGATGTGGCGCTCGAAATCGCCGTTTTCCAGCAGGGTAGCCAGCACATACTGTTCAAAGGCGGGCACGGGGCAGGAATAGAAGCCCGCCTTTTCCTGAAACAGCTGCAGCAGACGGGGCGGAAGCACCATATAGCCCACGCGGATGGAGGGGGACACGGTGCGGGAAAAGGTGTTCAGATAAATCACGTTCTGGTTTTCCGCCCGGGCGAAGACCGTTTCCTCCGGCTTGCGCAGGAGGGAAAATTCGGACTCGAAATCGTCCTCCACGATGAAGCGTTCCCCCCGGGCCGCCCATTGCAGGTATTCCCGGCGCTTGGAGGCGCTGGCGGTAACGCCGCTGGGGAAGCTGCGGTAGGGAGTGATGTGCAGCACCTGGGCCTGCGTCTTTTTCAGCGCGTCGGACTGGATGCCGTCCCGGCCCAGGGGCAGAAGATCGCATTGCACGCCCCGCGCCCGGTACACCTGCTCGATTTTCTCATAGGAGGGGGATTCGATGGCGAATACCCGGCTGCTGCCCAGCATTTCCACCACCAGCCCGTACAGGTATTCCGCGCCGGAGCCGATGACGATCTGCTCCGGGCTGACGCGAATGCCCCGGTTCCGGGCCAGATAGCGGGACAGCGCCCCGCGCAGTTCCTCGCAGCCCGCGTTGGGGGATTTGTTCAGGATGTTTTCCCCGTATTCGGCCAGCACCCGCCGCATGGTGCGGGCCAGGGTGGCGAAGGGAAGGGCGTTTTCCGGGCGGGAAGCGTACCGCACCGGGGGCCGGGGGCCGGCAGGCGCGGGCGCGAAGCCCTCCGAGGGCCGGAAAATCACAAAAAAGCCGCTGCGGGGCCGGGCCTCGATGTAGCCCTCCTGGCAAAGCAGCTCAAAGCTGTGCTCCACGGTGATCACGCTCACGCCCCGGTCCCGGGCAGTCTGCCGCCGGGAGGGCAGGCGCGCGCCGAAGGGCCACACGCCGTCGGTGATCTCCTGCCGCAGCGCTTCATACAGGGTCAGATACGCCGGTTTTTTCCGTTCCATCTGGTCTTATGTTTTTCTCCTGTTCTGGCACTTTTCACAAGGCCAAATTGGGCTTATACTGTCGCACGTAATCCAAAGAAAGAGGTGACGATCCATGAAGAAACAGGACGTCAAGGTGGTTGAGTTAGTGTTTGTGGGCGTGCTGGCGGCCATGGTGTACGTGGTGACGCTGTTCCGCTTCCCGCTGCTGGGCTCGAAAGTGCATTTTGCCAACGCCGTGTGTCTGCTGGGCGGCATGTTGCTGGGGCCGTGGCTGGGCGGGGTCGCCGCCGGGCTGGGCTCCGCGCTGTACGACGCTTTCAACGGGTACGATTTTTTGAACGTAATGATCACGTTCGTCAGCAAGTTCGCCATGGGCTGGGTGTGCGGCGTCCTCATGCGCAAAACCGGCAAGGGCAAGCTGCGCATTGACCGCACGGTGCTTGCCGCCGTGGCCGGGGCGCTGACCTATGTGGCGCTGTACATGCTGAAAACCTTCATTTTCGGCCTGATCGCCGGAAACGGCTGGGCCGCCGTGATCAGCAAGTTCCCCGCCTCCATCATCAACGCAGGCGCCGCCATCGTGGCCGCCCCCGTGTTCTTCCATGCGGTGCTGCCCGCGCTCAAATCCAGCGGAGCGCTTCGCTATCTGCGCCCGGCGGAAACGGCGGGGAAAGCCTGAAGGGAGAGTTGAGCGTTAAGAGTTGAGAGTTGAGATAATATAGTCCGTTCATGACTGAACCCAGTATAACGAATCTATGTAAATCTCAACTCTCCGCTCTCAACTCTCAACTCTTTTTTGTTTGTTCTGTTCTCCAGATCAAAAGCAGCTCCCGATCCTTCAATTCCCCCATGGCGTA
>CACWWM010000012.1:18462-19790 GCA_902764565.1 uncultured Eubacteriales bacterium | reverse complement strand
GCTGACCGCCTATCCCGGCAAAGAAATCTCCCTGCGGGTCACGGACGGAGAAAGCGCCGTTACCGTGACGGGCGATATTTGCCAGATCGCCCAGAAAAAAGCTTTGGACGAAGAAAGCGCGAAAACTGCCTTGAGCAAGACCGGGGGCACGCCCTTTATCCTGCGAGAATTGACCGTAAAAACGGCGGGGGCCTTCGCGCCCGCGTCCGTCCTGAACGCCCTGCGAAGGGAAGCGCTGGAAAAATTGGCCGAAGCCCGTATCGCCGCCCAGCCCCGGGACGTATCTTCCGCGGCGCATTTTGACGTTCCGAAGCGGGAGCTTCGTGCTCCCCGGCTGATCGTGAAGACCTCCGCATTTGAAATCATTCCCCCGGCTGATCGTGAAGACCTCCGCATTTGAAATCATTCCGTCCCTGCTGGACGCGGGGGCGGACGAAATCCTGTATCTCCCCCAGGATTTCCGGGAACCGTATCTTCTGCCCACCCTGGACTGCTGGCCGGAAAAAACGCGGCTGTGCCTGCCGTCCCAATGCAGGGAAGAAACCTTCCGGAAGCTCAAAGCCTGGGCGGAAGAAAGGAACATTTCCCTGTGCCTGTCCAGCCCCAATCAGCTTACCGCCGGGGATATGGCCGGGGAGGGCGTGCCCGTCATGAACAGCGAAAGCGTCAAGCTGCTTTCCCATTTGGGCTGCAAAGGCGTCACGCTGAGCCGGGAGCTGTCCAGAAGTGAAATTCTTGATTTGCCCCTGGATATCTGCGAACTGATCCTGCCGGTCTATGGCCGGGCGCGGCTCATGGTGCTGAATCATTGCCCCATGCGCACGAAAATGGGCCTGACAGCGAACAGGGAGCAGTGCGAATTGTGCCGCCAGGGCAAAGGCGCTATGGGCACCAGCCTCACCGACCGGATGGGGGCCGCCTATCCCCTGCGTCCCCTGCGTCTGCCCGAGGGCTGCCAGATCGAATTGATGGCCGATAAGCCCCTGCATCTGTCGGGGCATGTGCAGGATATGAAGGGCCTTTCCTGGCTGCTTACCTTCTCCGACGAGCCGAAGGAAGAACAGCTTCGCATCACCGCTCATTACGCCGCCCTCCGGCGGGGTGAAACGCCCGGCCCGCTGCCCCTTCGGGGCACCCTGGGCCGCTTCACGGACGGCGTATTGTGAACGAACCGAAAACATTTTCAAAACCTTTTCCCCGTTTTCTTGCAATGCTTTTCATTTTCACTGTATACTGACCTTGGGAGGGAACGATATGAACGAACGCGCCCTGCGGGTGCTGGAATTTACCAAGATCCGGGACATGCTGGCCGGTTATGCCCTCAGCGA
>CACWWM010000012.1:15374-18431 GCA_902764565.1 uncultured Eubacteriales bacterium | reverse complement strand
GCCACCCTGGCCTACGTGGGCGGCAATCCCCTGATTTCCTTTAACGACGTATCCGAATACCTGTCCCTGGCGGAAAAGGGCTCCACCCTGTCCCAAAAGGCCCTGCTGTCCGTGGCGGAAACCCTGCGGGCCGCCCGGGCCGCCCGCAGCGCCCTGGTGACGGACAAGGAAAACACGCCCCTCATCACCGCCATGGCCTCCCGCCTCCAGCCCCTGCGCACCCTGGAAACGGACATTACCGAGGCCATTTTGAGCGAGGACGAGATTTCCGACCACGCCTCCCCCGCCCTGCTGGATATCCGGCGGCACATCCGCCAGGCCAACGACCGCATCCGGGAAAAGCTCAACGCCATGGCCCACGGGGCCGGGTATTCCAAGTACCTGATGGAATCCATCGTCACCGTGCGCGGGGGCCGCTACGTGCTGCCCGTGAAAGCCGAGCACCGGGCGGACGTGCCGGGCCTTGTGCACGATCAGTCCGCCACCGGAGCCACCCTGTTCATCGAGCCCCTGGCCGTGGTGGAATTGGGCAACGAGCTCAAAGAATGGCACATCAAGGAACGGGACGAGATCGAGCGCATCCTTTCCGCCCTGTCCCAGCAGGTGGCCGACAGCGCGGGCCTCATTTCCCAGAACCTGGCCATCCTTGCCAACCTGGATTTCATTTTTGCCAAGGGCATGCTCAGCCGGGAAATGGACTGCGTGCGCCCCAAGATGAACGAAGACGGCAAAATCAATCTGGTGCGGGTGCGCCATCCCCTCATCCCACGGGACACGGTGGTGCCCTGCTCCCTGTGGCTGGGCGAGGAATTTACCTCCCTCATCATCACCGGCCCCAATACCGGCGGCAAAACCGTCACCCTGAAAACCCTGGGGCTTATGACCCTCATGGCCCAAAGCGGCCTGCACATTCCGGGGGCCCTGGGCACGGAGCTTTCCACCTTCGAGGAAGTGTACGCCGACATCGGCGACGAGCAGAGCATCGAACAGAGCCTGTCCACCTTCTCTTCCCACATGACCAACATCGTATCCATCATGAACGCGGTCACGCCGCGCGACCTGGCCCTGTTTGACGAGCTGGGCGCGGGCACCGACCCCACCGAGGGCGCGGCCCTGGCCCAGGTGATTCTGAACGCCCTGCTCAAAATCAAAACCCGCACGGCGGCCACTACCCATTACAGCGAGCTGAAAGCCTACGCCCTGTCCACCAAAGGCGTGGAAAACGCCAGCGTGGAATTTGACGTGGCGACGTTGCGGCCCACCTACCGCCTGTCCATCGGCGTTGGGCCTGCCGGAATACCTGATCGAGGAAGCCAAGGATCTGCTTTCCCACGATACCATCCGCTTTGAGGACGTGATCGCCAACGCGGAATACCACCGCCAGATCGCCGAAAAGGAACGGGAGCTGGCCGAAGAAGCCCGCGCCGAAACGGTAAGGCTGCGCAACGAAGCGGAAAAGCTGTACCGGGACATGGAGGAAAAGAAGGATTCCTCCGCCCGCAAGGCCAAGGAGGAAGCCCGCCGCATCCTGGAAAAGGCCCGGCGGGATTCCGAACAAATCCTGTACGATTTAAAGAAGATGAAGAAAGCGGGCGGCGCGGCGCCGGATCACGAAGTCAACGCCCTGAAAAAGCGTTTGGAGGACGGCATCGACAGCTTAGCCGAAGGGCTGAAAACCCCCACGGGGAACTTTGCCGAGCCGCCCAAGACCGTAAAGCCCGGCGACATCGTGGAAATCACCCACCTGAACACCAAGGGCACCGTTCTTTCCCTTCCCGACGCCAAGGGCGAAGTGCAATTGCAGGCGGGCATCATGAAGCTGAAAGCCCACTTGAGCCAACTCCGCCTGGTAAAGGAACCCCCGCAGAAGAAAAAGCAGACCGTTTCCGTGCAAAGCGGCGCGTCGGCCCCCTCCGTGGGCATGAGCTGCGACGTGCGCGGCATGGCCCTGGACGAAGCCATCGGCGAAGTGGATCAGTATTTGGACGGGGCCATGATGGCCGGGCTGCATGAAGTGACCATCGTGCACGGCAAGGGCACCGGCGTGCTGCGGGAGGGCATCCAGAAGCATCTGAAATCCGTTTCCTGCGTCAAATCCTACCGCCGCGGCAAGTACGGCGAGGGAGAAGAAGGGGTCACGGTTGTTGAACTGAAATGACTTAGATTTGAGAGTGGAGAGTTGAGAGTTGAGATTGATCTTGTTTTTCACTATTATCATTTAAATCCAGCAATCGAAAAACGCATCTAAACATATCTCAGCTCTCCACTCTCAACTCTCCACTCTTTCGCTGATTCAGGCTATTAGACCATCATAGCAGTTTGGAACCCGGAGGTGATTTACGTGAAGGACAAGCAAACCATCATGGTGGTGGACGACGATCCGAACATCGCCCAGTTGGTGAAGCTGTATCTGGAAAAAGAGGGCTTTGAGGTAACTGTGGAAACCCGGGGCGACGAAGCCGTAGCCGCGTTCCAGAAAAATCCTCCCAGCCTGATGCTGCTGGACATCATGCTGCCCGGCATGGACGGATTGCAGGTGTGCCGCGCCATCCGGCAAATCAGCACGATTCCCATTATCATGCTCTCCGCCAAGGACGAAACCTTCGATAAGGTGCTGGGCCTGGAATTGGGGGCCGACGATTACATCACCAAGCCCTTCGAGGGCAAGGAGCTGGTGGCCCGGGTCAAGGCCGTGCTGCGGCGCTCCTCCCCCGGCGAAAGCGAAAAGGATACCCTGTCCTTCCCCGGCCTGACCATCAGCTTAGAAAAGTACGAAGTCCACTACCAGGGCAAGCTGCTGGAAATGCCGCCCAAGGAGCTGGAAGTGCTGTATTTCCTGGCCGCCCACCAGAACCGGGTGTTCACCCGGGAACAGCTTTTGGAACAGGTGTGGGGCTTTGATTTCTTCGGCGACAGCCGCACCGTGGACGTGCACATCAAGCGCCTGCGGGAAAAGCTCCAGGACAGCGAAGCCTTGGGCTGGACCATCCGCACCGTATGGGGCGTGGGATATAAGTTCGAGGTGAAATAAACGGCCATGCCATTCGATTACAAGAA